>JAOZUV010000249.1 GCA_029938505.1 Bacteroidales bacterium
AGCGAAATTCCATTAACTATTATCAGTTTAAAGAATGGAAAGCAAATAGTAAAACTCGAATTGCAAGGAAAAGAAATTGTTCAAATGGCATTTGACGGTGAAACTGCATGGGGGCATAACCAAATGAATATGCAAGCCGAAAAGTCAGATAGTGAAACAACTGAAAACCTTAAACGTGAATCCAAAGATTTCCCTGGCCCATTTTTCAATTATAAAGAAAAAGGATATTCTATTGAATTAATGGAAAATGAATCGTTTGAAGGTACAGACTGTTTTAAAATCAAATTGACCAAATTACCATTATTAGTAGAAGGTAAAGAAGTTGAAAATATTGTTTATTATTTATTTGATACCGAAAATTTTGTTCCTATTGTTGTAGAAAATGAATTAAAATCTGGACCAGGTAAAGGATACATCTTACAAATTGCATATAGCGATTATCAAGAAGTCGATGGCCTTTATTTTGCATTTTCGATGACTCAAGGAGTGAAAGGTCAAGCTGGACAAGCAATCGTTTTTGATTCAATTGAACTTAATCCAGTTGTTGAAGATTCTATTTTCGCATTCCCAGAAGAAAAATAAAAAATGATTGAATCATAAAAATCATATTCACGATGAGAAAAAATATATTCCTGCTTCTAACGATGATTGGTTTAGCTATCTCGTTGCAAGCTCAAGAACCTATTGTTTTGAAAGGTAAACAGCTTTTTGGATCAATGAGAGCACGGCAAATTGGTCCCGCATTGATGAGTGGTAGAATTACAGATATTGTAGGACATCCTACAAATTCCAGAATAGTTTACATTGGAACAGCCGGTGGAGGTGTTTGGAAATCGGTTAATGGAGGTGTTGGGTTTAACCCCATTTTTGATGATTACAATCAATCTATTGGTACAGTAGCCATAGATCCCAAAGATCCAGATCATGTGATTTGGGTTGGAACGGGTGAAACTTGGACCAGAAATAGCATCTCCCCAGGAGACGGTTTATATAAGTCAAACGATGGAGGTAAAAATTGGAAAGTGATGGGCTTTGAGGAATCTGATCATATCAGTAGCATCCAAATAAATCCTGATAATTCCAACGAAGTCTTTGTAGGTATTTTAGGTCCTCTTTGGGGCGATCATCCTGAAAGGGGTGTTTACAAAACATCTGATGGAGGGTCAACTTGGGAACAATTATTGGCTGGAAATTTATCTAGCGGTTGTTCTGATTTAGTTATGGATCCTAATAATTCAAATATTTTATATGCAGCATTTTGGGAATTTAGAAGAACAGCTTGGTCTTTTAGTTCAGGAGGTGAAAACAGTGCTTTATACAAATCTGTTGACGGTGGAAAAACCTGGAATAAGATTCATAATGGTTTCCCAGAAGGTGTTTTTGGCCGATTTGCGATTGCCGTAGCACCAACAAATTCAGATATTATTTATGCTGTTGTGGAGTCGGATAATAAAGCAAAAAGTGGTTTATATCGTTCGGAAGATGCCGGGGATTCTTGGATTTTATTAAATAAGGATTTTGGATTGGTTGTACGACCATTTTATTTCTCCAGAATTGTGGTTGATCCTAAAGATTCTGAAGTAGTCATTAAATGTGGACTTTTTGGATCCATTAGTCGAGACGGAGGTAAAACCTTTAAAAACTTAGGAGGTCAGCATGCCGACATACATGATGTTTGGTTCGATGTAAATAATTCAGATATCATTTTTAGTGGAAATGACGGAGGATTGGTTCGATCATATGATGGAGCCACTACTTTCGAAATGGTTAATGATTTACCCCTCTCTCAATTTTATCATGTAAGTATTGATAATGCGGAACCCTATAATATTTATGGTGGTTTGCAAGACAATGGCTCTTGGTATGGGCCTTCATCTAGTGCTGGTGGTATTGAGGCTGGTGATTGGACTTCTGTTGGTGCTGGCGACGGCTTTAGGGTTTATCGACATCCCACAAAAAACATTATTTATTCCGAAATGCAAGGAGCAGCAAATGTTTGGAGATATGATGTTGAAAATAACCTTTTAAAAGTAATTAAACCCTTCCCTGTTAAAGGGGATCCAAAACTAAGATTCAATTGGAATGCACCCATTCAAATTAGCCCCAATAAGCCTGATCGCTTATATCTTGGAGCACAGTTTTTGTTTCGCTCAGATGATATGGGCGATAATTGGGAGAAAATTTCAGGTGACTTAACAACGAATAATCCTGAAAAACAAAATCAGGCAAATTCTGGTGGTTTATCAGTGGATAATTCTGGTGCTGAAAATAATACGTGTATTTTTAGTATCACTGAATCACCTTTGGATGAAGATATCATTTGGATTGGAACAGATGATGGAAATGTACAACTTACACAAGATGGTGGTGAGCATTGGACTAATCTTATCGAAAATATTCCTGATCTGCCAGCCAACACTTGGTGCTATCATATTGAAGCCAGCAATTTCCATAAAGGCTCTGCTTATGCTGTTTTTGATGGACATACTGCTAATGATGACAAAACCTACGTTTATAAAACAAACGATTTTGGCCAAAGCTGGAAATCAATTGTAACAGATGACATCAAAGGTTTTGCACGCCATCTGAAAGAGGATTATGTAAATGAAGATTTGCTTTTCTTGGGAACAGAATTGGGTTTATATATTACCATTGATGGAGGAAAAAACTGGTCGAGATTTACCAATAATATGCCAGCAGTTCCTGTACATTATTCTGCTCTTCATCCAAAAACCCACGATTTAGTAATGGGTACACATGGCAGAGGTGTGATCATTATTGATGACATCAGTCCTTTACGCCAGATTAATCAAGATATGCTTAAACAAAAAGTGCATTTTTTGAAAACGGAGCCTACTGTCATTCGTGAGCAAGGGGGATTTGGAGGCAATAGTACAATCACTCAATTTAGAGGTGAAAATCCTAATCGTAATGCTAAGATTATTTATTATTTGAATAAACGTCATACGTTTGGGAAAATGACCTTAGAAGTTTTCGATAATAACGGGGAATTAATCACCAAATTAGACCCAGGCAAACAAAAGGGGATAAATATTGTAAACTTTACTCCAAACAGAAAAGCTCCAAAAATTGCCAAAGGAAAAACATTTAGTTTCGGGTCTTTCGCAGGTATGCAATTAGCAGCAGGCACATATAATGTGGTACTTAAAAAAGGTCGAGATACTTATAAGTCGACAGTTGAATTAATCTATGATCCAAAATCAATCTTTAAATTAGAAGATCGTAAATTACATACTGACTTTATCACAAAACTTTATAACATGACTCAGGAGCTGGCATATCTAGTTTATGAGTTAGATGCAATAATCGCTTACGCTGAAACTATTGAGAAAGGCAATCCAAAGGCAGCAAAATTATCCAAGACTCTTATCGAAAAATTAAATGATTTGAAGAAAGAATTAGTCATAACTTCGGGCGATAATTATGTGGGAAGTGCAGAATCTGAACTTCGAGAGCATATTTCAGAATTATATAGTATTGTTATTGGAGACCCAGGCAAACCTTCAAATACACAATATAAAAACTACGAAATGCTTAAGGAAGAATTCACAATTGCAAAAGACGGATTCAATACGATTAAAGGAAAGACTTTTAAAAAACTAGCAAAATTTTCAGAAAAAAACGAGCTTAAGTCTTTTGATATCAAGTCTTTTGATGAATTTATAAAGTAAATTTCAAACATACTTTTTGTCTAAGGGTGGGTTCTTCCGAAACCACCCGCTTTTTTATGGTCGTTGAGCGAAGTCGAAACGCCCAACATTACCTTTCGACTCCCCTTTCATCCGATCAGGCAAGTGCACAAACTTGCTAATGCTTTTGTTTTAATTGTCATTCAAGACTTATTGATCACCCTACAATTTGGACTAATGAGACCCTGAATTAAGGTTCAGTAAGATATTCCTTTTTTAACAGAGTCAAATTCAGCAAACTGTATTATTTATATTATTTTTACTAATTCTAAATAACTATTAAAACTAGACATTATGAAATCACTAAAATACATATTATTATCACTTATCATTCTGTTTTCTATGGGATTAATGGCGCAAACACATAACTTCACTGCTAAACAAGCTACCATAAAATGGACAGGCAAAAAAGTAGGAGGAACTCATTTTGGATACATAAAACTCAAAGAAGGAAACTTGGTTTTAGATAATCACCAAATTACTAGCGGAATATTCACGCTTGATATGAGCAGCATTAGTAATATTGATATTGAAGACAAAAAGTATAAAAAGAAACTGATCGGACATTTAAATTCTGATGATTTTTTTAGTACTGAGAGTTATCCAGAAGCTACCTTAAATATTACTGAAAGTACACCATTT
>JAOZUV010000250.1 GCA_029938505.1 Bacteroidales bacterium
ACTCGATATGCTTTAACGTAATAAAGCCCTGATTAATTAAATCAAGTAAGCGGCCTGGTGTAGCTACGAGTATGTCTATTCCCTGACTGAGCGAATTAACTTGAGCAGCTTGTTTTACACCACCAAAAATGACAGCACTTCTTAAGTTTGTATATTTCCCGTAAGTTTTAAAACTTTCGTTAATCTGGATAGCTAATTCACGCGTTGGGGTAACAATGAGTGCTCTAATTTTTCGATTTCGATTTCTGGGATGTTTATCTAAGCATAGGTGTTGTATAATTGGGCATGCAAAAGCAGCTGTTTTACCTGTACCTGTTTGAGCACAGCCTAATAAATCTTTACCACGAAGTAATATCGGGATGGATTGTTCTTGAATAGGAGTGGGGTATGTATATCCTTCGGCGCTAAGTGCTTCCAGTATAGGATCAATTAGTTCTAAATCTTTGAATGTCATGTATTATTGTTAATTCGGCGGCAAAGGTAAGCGAATTGTTTGGATATATGCTGTTTTATATTTCTAAGAGTTTATTTGTAGATTTTGGATGAAAAACGTAAAGGGACTCTCATGGAAAACGAGTTTATTTTATTTATAAAAATCAATATTATACAAACTCTACTCTATTTTCTACAAACAAGGATATCTTATCTACTTTGATTTATAGTATTTTAGATGGCTTTTTGAAAAATGGTTTAACTTTGAAAATCATAATTACAAATTTTTGATCACTTGATATAGTAATTATATGCAGATTATTTTAAACAGTAAAAAATTAACCTATGAAAAATACGATTACAATTTTTAGCTTGGCTATATTCTTCATTATTGGATTATTTAGTACGGCTTTTACACAAACAAATACTCTAGATGGGTGGCCTCAGTTCAGAGGTTTACAAAGAACAGGGATATCCATGGAAAAGTTCTCCTTGAAAGAGGGCGAACTAAAAGCCGAATTAGTTTGGAAAAATAAAATTGGTTCAGGCTTTTCAGAAATTGTTATATCAGAAGAAAGTATTTACACCATGTATTGCGATAAAATTGATAGTCTTTCGGGTCTTGAGTACTTAACAGCTTATAATCAAAATACTGGTAAAGAGTTATGGCGTAAAATGGTGGATTCAATTTATATTGAAGTTGACGGATGGGGTGATGGACCTCGATCTACACCAGCATTAGATGAAAATAATATTTATAGTTTGAGCGGGAATGGTAATTTGTCAGCCAATGACAAAGTGGATGGTAAGCTTTTGTGGCAAATTGATTTGGTTGAAGAGTTTGGCAGCTTGCGACCACGTTGGGGTTTTTCAACCTCTCCTATAATTATCGGTGAGAAACTTATTTTAGAAGTTGGAGGAAAAGAAGGAAAAGCATTTATGGCTTTTGATAAAAATAATGGAAATATTATTTGGGCAAATGGAAATGGAATAACGACTTATAACTCTCCTTTACTAACAAGTTTTGATGGGCAAGATCAATTGATTTTTGTTAATGGGAATACAGTTTATTCTTATAGCCCTCAAGGAGATAGTTTATGGGCTTACAGTCTGCCTTTTGGCGGTCCAATTGCTATGCCGACCCAGGTTGAGCAAAATAAATTGTTTTTCTCCAATATAGGAAGAGGCTTTATTATTATTGAAGTCAAAAACAATAAAGCTATTGAAGTGTTAAAAGGAAGTAGTATGAAAAATGATTTTATGACTTCTGTATATCATGATGGGTATATTTATGGCTATCATATAGCTGCTCTACGTTGTATCTCGGCAGAAACAGGTGAAGTAAAATGGTCGAAAAGAGGATTTGGTAAGGGAAGTCTTATGATGGTAGATGGTAAATTGGTTGTTCTTTCGGATAAGGGAAAAATGGCCATTGTTGAGGTAAATCCTGAGGCGTATATTGAATTGGTTTCATTACAAGCAGTTAAAGGCAGTATTGCCTGGACTTCTCCTAGCTTTCATAATGAGAGAGTGTATGTACGAAATCAAAAAGAAATAGCCTGTTTTAAATTTAATTAAGTATTTTAATCATAAAAAATATAAAAATGAGCTCAATTAAAAAACACTTAATCCTTCTAATCATTTCTGTTGGAATTTCAACTCTTATAAGTGCTCAAAGTGTAGAAGAAATTATTGCAAAACACATTGAAGCTCACGGAGGTGCCGAAAAATGGGATGCAATTTCTTCAATGACTATTAAAGGACAGTTTACAGCTTTTAGTGAAGAGCATGAGTTTTATGCTATTAAATCAAATAAAGGCGAATATTATAGCGAACTAAATATAGGTCAGCATAGATTAAAAGAAGCCTTTGATGGCTCAAAAGGTTGGACAGACGATCCATGGTTTGAACTTCCATATCCTCGGGAATTGAATAAAGTTGAAATTAATGCATTTTATCAGAAAGCCGAATTTTTTACTCCTTTTTATAAGTATAAAGAAAAAGGTCATAAAGTAGCATTTATGGGCGAGGAAAGTGTGGATGGCGTAGATACTTATATTATTAAATTGACCCGCAATAATGGCTATGCGGAAACTTGGTATTTAGATAAGAACACTTATTTAGAAACTAAAAGTGTGTCTGAATGGACAGATTTTGCTTTAGCAAATACAGCCGAAAGTTTTTATGAAGATTTTCGTACAGTGGATGGGCTGGTAATTCCATTTTTTATTGAACGCATGTTTCGACAACGTGATCGTATGCTTGTTATAGAAGACATTGTTTTTAATACGTTTGATAATTCAGAAATATTAGAAATGCCTAAAAGTGAGCAAATGAATAAATTGGCATTTTTAGTAGGTAATTGGGATGTGAAAATCGAAAAGTTGAACAGAAGAAATGCTCTATATACCTTAGATAATACGGAATCAATTTTTTCTTTTGAATCTACTAATCTGTTGAAACAGAAGTTGAGTTTTGATGATTATTTTACCCAATCTATGATTTTGAATTATAGTTTTAATTCAACAAAAAATAAATATATAATGACGGCTTATAATGTTTTTGGATCGGCAACAGATATTTTTGAAGGCTCTATTAAAGATGGTGTTTTTATAGCAGATAATGCAAATATTAAAATTGGAGATTCAGCATTAGAAACTGTAGCTATGCAGATTAGCCTATCAGAGATGAGTGATGATTCTTTTATTATGGAATTAAAAAGCTCAAGCGATCAAGGGAAAACCTGGAATATGGCTTACAAAATGACATATACTCGGAAATAATTTAAAACTTCAATCTGTTGGGATCACTCAAAATAGGATTTTTCATGCTCGTTGCTTTTGAAATTCAGAATTACTTGGTGAATTAATGTTTACGCTTATTGTAAATATATAGAAATTCATAAATTAGATTTATGTCAGTATTAATTATAGAGGTGTATTTATAGCCTTTTGTTTTATAAATTAATGTCAATGACAAGGAAATAGCATTCAGAAAAGCAACTGATTTTACTTGGGATAAATAAAATTATTGGGAATTCCTTCAATAGATTTTGCAATGGCTATTGAGATATTTCTGTTTTTATTCAATTCAGCGACTTTTGTTTTTTCATTAATCACAACCCAAATTTTAGCATCATCGCCACCCCCTGGATTAAATTCTTTAATAAAAGAAGTATTTCCTAGAATTGGCTTAAGGTCTTCGAAATCAACACCTGTAAAATATAGTTTAAATTGAATACCATAAGTTACATGACGTTTCATGCTGAATTTCAAACAGAGCTCTTTGGTTTCAATATTGTAGATTGTTGCAATTTTATGCGATTTGTTCCGCAGACGCGTAGCTAATTTATCTTGATTACTTCTTACTGTTAGTTGAATTACTTCGTCACGACCATAGCGAATCAATAAGTAATGTGGTTTTAATTTTGACGCAAGTTTAGCATCTATATTTTGCAAGCATAATTTGTATTTAATCTTTCGAAGGTTTAATAGCAAATGCAGTTTTTCTAATAGCCATTCGAAAACTTTAGCTAATGAACTACCTATAAAAGCGCCAACAAAGGCTCCACTAACGACCCCAATAATGAATCCTTGCCAGCTGTTTACAATAGCTCCGACACTTCCACCTGTCACACATCCTTTTAAAGCTTCAATAAATCCTTCTGTAAAAAAATCTTTAATGATTTTCCATGCAAGCATAAATATTTTCATATCCTAAATTATTTTAATGGACTTGATAAATTGGGTATTTAATTTAGAATTAAATATAGAGATTATTTCAATAAGTTTGATAGCACTTTTTCAAGCTTTTCGAATTTAAATTGAAAGCCTGTGTCTGTGTGTTAAGGATTTGTTGTTGTGAAATTAAGTGCTGCTGCTAATCAAAGGGGCACTTTTTATTACTTAGT
>JAOZUV010000251.1 GCA_029938505.1 Bacteroidales bacterium
AATTAAGATAGAGGCAATAGACTTATTGATACCAATCTTATGAGATTTTAAAAGCTGCCCAATCTGAGAGTACTTCCTCAGTGCAGATCTCTGATGAAGAAGGCTTAGAAGAGGTCAGGCGAGAAATGGAGGCCATTAGTGAGGAGGTATCTTCCATACTCGAAGAAAAGCAAAAAATTGAAGAAGATCTGAAAATAGCCAATTTAGAATTACTTAAATATCAGAATGCCAATAAAACAATGGAGGACGAATTAATTAAAAATCAAGGAGCTACAAAATCTGTTGAAGACGAACTCGAGCTTTTATTAAGGAAGCTTAAAAATGAATAAAGCTTAAATTCCAAATTTTTTCATACGTCTATCAAGTGATTGCCAGCTGATTTTTAATAAGGCTGCAGCTTTTGCTTTATTATGACCTGTTTTATTTAAAGCTCTGATTATAAGAGATTTTTCGGCATACTCCAAGTCTAGATTACCTTCTTCGTGTATCACAATTTCATTTTTTGACATTTTCTTGGGATTCAAAATGAAATGATCCATGCTCAATTCATCTCCTTCATAAAGAATTAAGGCTCGTTCTACTATATTTTTTAATTCGCGAATATTCCCAGGGAAATCATATCTAATCAATTCTTTTTCTATCCTTGGATCAATTGACTGTATAGAAATTGCCATTTTATCTGAAAAATCCTGAATAAAATAATCTAGCAAAATTGGAATGTCTTCACGACGTTCGCGCAATGGGGGTATGTGGATGATAAATGAACTCAAACGATGATATAAATCGAAACGGAATCGTTCATTCTCACTCATGTTTTCTAGATCACGATTGGAAGCTGCAATGACTCTTACATCCACATCGATAGACGTACGTGAACCAACTTTGTTGACTTTTTTATCTTCCAATACTCTTAATAATTTTGCTTGCTGGTTGATAGGCATATCACTGATCTCATCCAAAAATAAACTACCTTTATTTGAAATCTCAAACCAGCCTGGTTTATCTTCTGTGGCACCAGTAAATGATCCCTTTTTATGTCCAAAAAATTCACTTTCGAAAAGGGTTTCCGGAATGGCAGAACAGTTTACAGAATGAAAGTAATTCTTTTTTCGACTACCCGAAAAATGTATTCCACGAGCAATAAGTTCTTTCCCAGTACCACTTTCACCCGTAATCAATACAGAAGTATTATCTGTTCTGGCAACCTTTGTCATTAAGTTTACAATATTAATTATAGCGGGGCTTTTTCCTAATAGTCGATGCCCAACATTTTCCTGAATTTCTTTTGAAAGCAGGGAAACACTGTTTTCAGCATCTTTCAGTTTTTTATTCAAATTGATGAAGCGCTTGGTGCGTTCTATGGCATTGTTAATTTCAAGTAATCTAAATGGTTTAGGGAAATAATCAGTAGCCCCCAGCCGCATAGCCTCGATCACACTTTGCATATCTCCATGACCTGAAATCATAATGACCTCAATATTCGGGTATTTTTCTTTTATTTTCTTAAGAACCTTAATACCGCTCATTTCGGGTAGCTTGATATCTACAATAGCAATGTCAATAGTTCCTTTTTCAAGAATCTTAAAAGCTTGAGAGGGAAGTTCTGCTTTGAATACAGGAAATTGATTTTCGCTTAAAAATTCTTCAATTTCATCTCGTACTCGTTGCTCGTCGTCCAGTATTAAAACGTTTAAATTTTTCATTGCTCTTTATTAAAAATTGGAAAACCAATAATCATTCTTGTAAATTCATTTTCTTTACTTTCTACTGAAATGTTTCCATGCATTTCTTTGATAATCCCATAGGAAATTGAGAGACCCAATCCTGTTCCAACTTCTTCCGATTTGGTTGTAAAGAAAGGATCAAAAATATTTTTTTGCAATTTCTTTGGGATACCGATGCCGTTATCTTCAATAGTAATGCCTGTTTCGATCTCATCTGAGTAAGTGCTAATTATTATCTTTTTTTGAAAATCAATATTTTTTGTTGCTAGCATTTTGCATTTTTCACGTACTGCAAATCGAGCATTCGAAAATAAATTAAGCAGCACTTGTTCGAGTTTAAACGGATTGCCAAAAATAAATGGCTCCTGACAGTTTAAATTTAGAACGAATTCAATATCATGTTTTTGATATTGATGTTTTATCATTCCTAAAGCATTCATAATCACTTCTTGGACATCCATTCGATTGAAGTCAGTTGTGTCTTGATCACGAGAAAAAGCTCGAATATGATCAATAATCATTTTTATACGATCAATGTCTTCAAATGATTTTTGTAGTTTTTCCTCAAGATATTTAGATGTTAATTTTCCTTTTGAAGATTTATATTGAATATTGTCAAGCAAAAGTGAAATCCCTCCTAAAGGTTGATTTATTTCGTGTGCAATACCTGCAGCTAATTCACCCAATGATTCGAGTTTCGATTTTTGGATGAGTTGTTGTTGTTGCTCCTTGATTTTTTTTAATTCTGACTGAACCCTGTTTTCGAGATGAAGGTTTAACTCACGCAATTCGGAAGCAATTTTTTTACGTTCAGTTACATCCGTAAGAAATGTTAAAACTGCAGGTTGATCTTCCCATTGAATAATGGTTGATTTTATCTCAAACCAACGTAATTCGCCCTTTTTTGTATATGCTTTAATGTCGTAACGTTCAGGAACATCTTCTCCTCTTAAACGCCCTAAATGGTTATTATAAACAATTTCTCTATAATCGGGATGAACAAAGTCAGTAAATGGTTTTGATATGGATTCTTTTGGAAGATAACCCGTTATTTCATATAATTTAGGATTGATAAATCGTACGATTCCATTGATAGTAAGCATGATTCCATCATTCGCATTTTCAAATATTTGACGATATTTTTCTTCGCTTTCACGAAGCATTTCTTCAGCTTGAATACGTTCATTTATTTCTTTTTGTAATTCATGCGTTCGTTTATCAACACGCATTTCAAGTTCTTCATTAAGTTTTTCGAGTTTTTTTTGAATCTGAATTCGTTTCCGTCCCTCCGAAATGGCTCTTCGGTTTGTTAAAATGATTTTTATTTGTCCATCAATAATAGCTATTAAATCATCTTTGGTTACGGGCTTTACTAAAAATCCGTTAACTCCCAACTTGATAGCCCTTGTGAAATATTCATTTTGACTAAATGCTGTTATAATAATTATTCTGCTTTCTTGATCAATTTTTTTGATCTTAGAAGTCATTTCAAGTCCATCCATAATTGGCATACGGATATCACTAATTACCAGATCAGGCTTGTGCTTTTTAAAAAGAGCCAATCCTTTTTTACCGTTTTCTGCAACATACAGATTATTAGTTAGTTTTTTAATAAACGGAATATACAAGTCGCGAATTACATCCTCATCTTCAACATATAATATACTGATATCTTTTTTAGCCATCATCACAGATTAATGTTTTTCGTATGTTTTTTCTCCAACTGAAATATTTACAAACAATGTATTTTCGGCTGGTGGTATAGGGCAAGAGTATTTATGATTGTATGCACATAACGGATTATATGCCAGATTGAAATCAATAATAGCGGAATCTCCTTTTGGCATTCTGAAATCAAGAAAACGACCAGCCCCATAGGATTCTTCCCCGCATGTTAAATCACGGAATGGAATAAATAAATAATCCTCATATCCTTCAACTGTGGAGTATTTAACGTTTTGGTATGCCGTTAAAGTATAATCTTTTCCATCAATTTTAAAATGAAGTTTTCCATAGTTTCGATAGATTGGTAAACGATCTGTTGATGTTTTCATTTTAAATTCTGTTTTAACAGAATCTATGGTGAATAAGACCTTAACTTTAAATTTTTTATTAGGTTCATAATACTTTAAACCTACAAATGTTTTAAGCTGATCTTCTGTCATTGGACTATTATCATCAGTTGAAAATGAAATATCTTTATCATTTCGATGATTTGTGATTTCATCGATATAATAACCTTCTGATAATTCTTTCAATGCCTGTTCATTATTTGAATTAAAAAATAAGCGAACATATAAAAAAGCGATTGATTCATTTAAAACTGTACGGAATCCTTTGCTGGATCTCCACCATTTTATTTGATCATAACTACGATCTTCACCAGAAATAATACCTATATTAATGTCTTTACCAACAGCTTTTCGGAATAAATAATTGCTTCTACGGGCATGGCAACCTAAGGTATATACATTAATTTTTTTAAGCTGAGAATTCGTAGTGTCTAACCAATGGCTTAATAACAATCCTGTTGCATAAGTGCGATCTCGGGATACGGTATTTGGGATTGAAATGGTATGAATAAGACTGCTATCCATCCCCATTT
>JAOZUV010000252.1 GCA_029938505.1 Bacteroidales bacterium
TATCGGCATTCATAAATGGCGACATTTTAAAATATAAATCGGGAGCTTCCCAATAGGTGCGTTCTTCCGATTGAAATCCGAATGGAGTTAATGTACGATTATATGCACCACTACGTGCAATTCCGCCTGCAAACAAATCGCAATGGGTTAATAAATTAGCGGTCATAAAAGCGCCATACGAATGTCCACCAACAGCAACGCGATCACGGTCAACAATACCCATTTCATCCAAAGCATCAATGGCTGCTTTTGCATTGGCTACCAATTGAGGAATGAAAAGATCGTTAGGCTCAGTTTCGCCTACTCCAATTATTGGGAATTCAGCACTTTCAAGAATGGCAAAACCACGTAATACCCAAAAAATAGGTGATCCATAACTTATGCGAGTAAATCGGTGTGGTGAACTTCGTACCTGACCAGCCGTTCTGGGGTCTTTATATTCGCGAGGATAAGCCCACATTAAAAGAGGTAGTCGGCCGTCTTTGGCTTTATCGTAGCCAGCAGGTAAATACATGGTTGCCGATAAATCAACACCATCATCTCTTTTATAATGAATAGCTTTTTTGCTAACACCTTCGATACCTTTATACGGATTCTTAAAGAAAGTAAGCTGTTTAGCAGCTGTTTTCTTTTTAAAATTTCGTAAATAATATTGTGGATTATCGGTTTTCGATTGTACATTGGTGATCATCTCACCCTTTTTAATATCCAAATAAAATAGCCCCCATGAGCCAGGAGTTTCATAAGTGCTTATGCCATTGGCACGCCATAATTCTTTGCTTGTTTTTTTGGCGATATCATATTGACGTAAAAATGGTTTACTGCCTTCAGGCGAAAACCCCTCACCTGCTAAATAGAGGTATTTATTCTTGGTGATTTGTAAAACATTCCATCCGTATTCATTTTCTTCGGTTACAAAATTCCCAGGATTTTTATACAAATCCTCGGTATTTAATGCGAAAATAATTTCAGGATTTTCATTGTCTATATTTGGGTTGATCTTGTATACGTTCGAACTTCTATCTTTTCTCCAACGATCGTAAACAAGTGCAATTTCATCATTTCCCCATTGGATTCCTCTATATCTTCTTTTTACAGAAATCAGATGGTGTTTGTCGTTCAAATCAAATGGATAGTCGGTCGTATAAACGGCATCTCTGAAATCAACTTTAGTTCTAGGATTGCCTCCATCCAATGCTTCAACCCAATATATGGAAGCAGGTTTGTCGGCTCTCCACGATACATTACGGGCACCCGTTTGAATAGCATCAAAACCTTTTGGCATTTCTTCAATCAATGGTATTTCCTGAACCACTTTAATAAATTTCCCGTTCTTATCCAATAGGCTTAAAACTGTTGGATATTTAGAATAACGTACAAGATATGAGTAGGGTTTAGTAATGGTTGTAGTCATTATATATTCTCCGTTTGGAGATTGGGAAACTCTATTGTAAATATTGGCACCTGCCATGGGTGTTTTATTTCCGTTGAGATCCACTCTAACTAAAATTGAACCTGCGAAGTAATCAAATAATGCCTCATCCGTTTTATTCTGGAGAAGATCTTGATAAGTTCTTGATGGGGCTCTTTTTCCTAAGTTTTCCTGAACGATAGGTCCCTTTGGTGTTTGATTAGCATTTGGCATTTCACCTCTGTCGGGGTTTACAAATCTGCAAATTAATGATTGTCCATCACGAGCCCAGCTAAATGGGTTTCCACGAAATACAGCATTCAATACTCCATCGGTCATTTTTTTAGCTTCTTTACTTTCTATATCAAGAACCCATAGTTCGATACCGTTTTTAAGTGTATTTGTGAAAGCCACTTTCTTATAATCAGGCGACCAACTGGTATTGCTGATTTTTGGATTTGCAGGCAATCCATTTACCTGAAATTCCTCACCACTTTTTATGTTTTTTAGGCTTATGTTTGTATTATAAGTGGTACGACTTCCTCCATTATTTTCAGGATTTATACGCAAGCCCGCCAAACGAAATTCTTTGGCTGATACTTCTTGAATAGATTTAAAAGGAGAACGTTCGAGTAATAACATCCATTTTCCATTATTGTCAATCCTTACGGTAGGAGTAAGGGGACTGTTTATAAGATCTAAAATCTCTTTTGGTGGTTTTTGGTATTCCAGATCTATTTGAGCGATAGATTGAAAGCTTATAAATAAAAATAAGCTCATCAATGGTAATAATAGAATTTTTTTCATTGTTAAAATGTTTAGTATAACTGATAATTTATTTAAAATATAAAGACTATTCAATGTTTTTTTATTTTTTTGAGAAATATAAACGGGTGATAAAAATACCAGTTCTATCATCTTTTCCTCCGGCACTTTCCACTCCGCTTGCAACAAAACTTAAGGTCCATCCTTTCTTAATTAATTCATTAATTTTTGATGTAATTAAGGCATCATTTGAAGCAATATTTTGAAAATTTATACCCACTGCACTATAAAAATTGAGCAGTTTAGTTTCAGCAAAATTATCAATTTTTGCATTTTTTCGGTTGACATTTTTTTGTTTTGATTTTTTGCCATCAGTTCTAACTGTTGTAAAATTTGCAACATTTAAACTATCCGTACTTTCAATCATTCGTGATCGACCTAAGCCCATAGGTACAATTGATTCTACAATAGTAACAACTTTCATTTGTTGGGCATTAATATCTAGAAAAACGCCTAATACGAACACTAATAAAATTAATTTTTTCATTTTATAATGGATTGAATTAATATGAGTTATTTTATTTTTTTACATCGAATCAAATATCTATTCATAGAGAGTGATTTCTCACAATAGGGTAAATGGTGCATACATAGTCAAATATCTGTATAATATCTATAAAATCAAAATGCTTGTCGTTTTCATAATTTATATCATATGGTGTTTTGAGGGATTTGTTAATTTTACAATATTAAAACCTAATTTATTATGAAAAAATCAATTTTATTTTGCACCACTATTTTATTATTTGTTTTTATCTTCTCATCATGCGGAGAGTCTTTATCTAAAAAAGATGAAGTCAATAAACAATCCCAACTTGAGGAACGAGCAGGTATTTCTGCTTTGAATTATGTTCAAGTTTCTGAGTCGGTAGTCATGGTTCAACATGATAAAGACCAAGGATCAAATATGATTTGTGTGGTTTTGGATGATGGACTTGTTTTTTTTGACTGTAGTCTGTTTGTAGAAATAGGTCAGGAGTTCAGAAAAACCATGGAAGAAAAATACCAACGGAAGACTTTGGCTTTAGTGCAAAGTCATGCGCATAGCGATCATTTTTTTGGCATGGATGCATTCAAGGATGTTCCCTATATCACCACTACCAATGCTAAACGCATGTTTGAATTTCAATTAAGCATTGATTATCAGAAATACAAGGAAGGATATATGCAAGTATTTCCTCGTTTTGACAAAGCTCTCGAATCTGCTAAATTCAGAATGCCTTCTATTTGGTTTGATGGAGAACTTGAATTAGGGTCTGGTGATAGTAAACTAATTCTTCGTAATGCAGGTGGGCATACCGAATGTTCAATTTATGCTTATTTTGAAAAAGAAAAAGTGTTGTTAGCAGGAGATGATATACAAGTAGATTATCATCCTTATTTTGGTGATCAAACAGGTAGTTTAAAAGATTGGGTTGATGTATTGAAGGTTTGGGAAACGATGGATATTGATCATGTTTGTGCAGGTCATGGTCCATTAACTGACAAGACTTATATTACAAAAGCCCGTGTATTTTTTGAAGAATTAGAGGCTAAATTCCGAGAATTAAAATCGCGAAATGCTAGCGAAGAAGAGGTGTTAAAAGAAATTAATACGATTGAAAAATATTGGCCAACAAGTTTGCAAAAACCTGGATGGTACGATGCTTCAATTATTGGAATATATCGTAGAATGTAAGCCGTTTATCGACGACAACAATATTGTCCTTTAAGCTCCGTTATAGATTTCTCAGCCTTTAAAGGAGCTTTAATTTTTGGAGTTAAATATGATTTTTCAGGATATTTTGGGGTAATAGTCCGATAAAAATCTTGTATGATTTTTAGATCTTTTTCGTAGTTTCCGCTAGGAGTAATTATCGGACCATATCCTCCTTCTTTCTTTTTATAATCAACATAAACCAGCGCAATAGGGACATTTGCTTTTAGTGCAATATGATAAAATCCTTTTCGCCATTTTTTTGTCAGTTTTCGGGTTCCTTCTGGAGTAATGGCTATATAAAATGATTCATTCTTTTTGAACATTTCAGCTAGGCGTTCAACAAGATGTGTGTTTTTAGAACGATCAACGGGA
>JAOZUV010000253.1 GCA_029938505.1 Bacteroidales bacterium
AAAACTTTATTGGAGTTCCTTTAGCAGGACTAGAATCATACAAAGCTTTTATTGCAAATCCAGGAGCCGATCCCAATTTATTCTTAATGGGTTCATTACAAGGAAAAGTTTTAACCCCTACTCTATATCTATTATTTGCTGGATTAATAATGGTACTCACACTTTGGCTATCAAAAAAAGCCAGAAGTGTTGTTAAAACCACACTGGATCTCAGCAGACAAGACGAAGGTGATGAACGTTTTGGTTCTTCAGCCATTTCAAGATCCTTAGTAAGAAGCTCATTAAACTTTGGTAAAGCAACAAGTTTTTTAGTGCCACAAAGATTACAACTAGCGATTAATAAACAATTCGATCAATCTCAAGCAGCAACTTACGAAGGAGAAGATGCTCCTGCATTTGATATGCTCCGTGCATCAGTAAATTTAGTTGTTGCTAGTATTTTAATTGCTTTTGCAACTTCATTAAAGCTCCCTCTTTCTACAACATACGTCACATTCATGGTAGCCATGGGAACCTCTCTTGCCGATAAAGCTTGGGGAAGAGAAAGTGCCGTTTACAGAATCACAGGAGTATTAAGTGTTGTAGGAGGCTGGTTTTTTACTGCATTATCAGCCTTTACCGTTGCATTTATTCTAGCCATGTTCTTTTCATGGGGAGGAATTTATGCCATTGCATTCATGGCAATTATCGCTGGAATTGTAATTTTCAGAACACATATTATTCATAAAAAAAGAGAAGAAAAAATAACTGAAAAAGAGGATACTGATTATGAAATTACTGAAAAAAACATAGTTCAAAAATGTAATTCTACAGTTTCATTAACTATTCTAAAAGCGAACGAATATTACGCTGAAATAGTTGAAGGCATAAACACAGAGGATCTTAAAAAACTTAAGAAGGTTAAGAGGGAAATTAATGAACTCAACAAAGAAGCTAAACTAATGAAGGATAATCTTGGAAAAACAATTAGTAAGTTCCAGGATGATGAAGTGGAAACAAGCCATTATTATGTTCAAGTTGTAGATTACTTGCGTGAAATTGCCCATAATATGAACTTTATTGTTAGTCCTTGTCACGAACATGTGGATAACAATCATAATGGATTAATTGACATCCAAATTAAGGAATTAAACGATTTACAAAAGAATGTGAATATTTTATTGACAGGTATTAGAGATGTGATCTTAACCAATGATTATTCTAAGGTAGATGGATTAATAGATAAGCAGCAGGAAATTCTTGAACAAAAAGCACTGATTAAGAAAAATCAAATAAGACGTATTAAATATAAAGAAGTAGGAACCAAAAACAGCTTGTTGTATTTTACTATTACAAATGAGACAAAAAATCTTATTCTTAATGCGGTTAATTTATTAAAATCGCAACGTGACTTCACCTTACATGATGAAGAAAAAAATAAAAATAAATAAGATAGTAGCTGGAGGGCAGAGCGGAGTTGATCGTTCTGCCCTTGATTTTTCTATTAAAAACAATATTCCTCATGGGGGATGGTGCCCTAAAAATCGTTGGGCTGAAGATGGTATAATTCCAACATTTTATAATCTCACAGAAACAGTAGAAGAAGCATCCGAAGCCCGTACACTAAAAAATGTTGTATTCTCTGACGGCACTCTTATTATTTTCAAAAACACGAAAGATCTAGGGACATTCAAAACTATAGAGTTTTGCATTCAAAATAATAAAGCATTCTTTGAAATTGATCTTACAAAAAAAATTGAAAAAGAGCAATTTAATCATTGGTTAATCTCTAATAATATTAAGGTATTAAATGTTGCGGGTTCTCGCGAAAGCAATAGCCCTGAGAGATATAATGAAACCACTTCCCTCTTGAAATATTTAGTTTTTGGATAGAATTGCACTCACAAAACGATCTTTCCCTCTAAAATCTTTAAAAATCTCAATATCTAAATACTGATATTTTTTTAACAATTCAATAACTTCACTACCAAAAGCTTCATTGATCTCAAAATAAAGTCTTCCGTTTTCATTCAAATGATTAAGCCCTAATTCAGCAATTCTTCTGTAAAAAATTAAAGGATCATCGTCCGATACAAACAAAGCTTTTTCAGGATCATAATCCAAGACATTTTTGTGCATTAATTGTTTTTCAGAAATTCTAATATATGGAGGGTTGCTAACAATAGCATCAAACTTTTGCAAAGTCTTTGTATCAATATTATTTAAAATATCTAGTTGAGAGAACACAACTTCAGCTTCATTAATTTTAGCATTCTCGCTTGCCATATTTAAAGCTTCCTTTGAAACATCTACTGCATAAATAACTGAAACCGACATCTTTTTCTTCAAAGAAATAGCAATACAACCACTTCCTGTACCAATATCTAAAATTGAAATTTCTTGATTAATATTTAAAAAATCGCCAACAATCAATTCAACCAACTCTTCCGTTTCTGGTCGAGGTATCAACACATTTGAGTTAACTTTAAATTGAAAACCACAAAAGTTTGTATTGCCTATAATGTGCTGAATGGGTTTATTATTTAATAAGTCTTTAACTGCAAAATGAATCTTCAGAAGTTCTGACTCATTCAATCTTGCATCAGGATTTTTTGCAATATCCAGCCGAGTTAATTTAAAAAAATGATCGATTAAATGATATAAAAATGATTTTGCTTCAGATGAAGCATATAAGTTCTCTAATACTTGAAGATAGTGCCGGAAGACATCAGATATTTTATTTGAGGTCACTTTCATTCCATTCAAACAATTAAAATTTTTGCGAAGTTACAAATTATGCTTTTGCTTTAATAAACTTCGTAATTTTGCCTGCCTCAAAATACTTATAATGATCAATATTGTACTAGCGATATTTATTTCCTCCTTAATTTTTGTGACTTTTAAATTATTCAACAAATTTAAAATTGATAACTTTCAAGCCATCACTATCAATTATTTAGTTGCTTCTTTATTTGGGATACTTATCCTTGGATCAGAATTTCAATATAATCTCATAATAGAGAAAGAATGGCTAGTCTATGCTTGCATTATGGGCTTAACTTTTATAGGCACTTTTGTACTTTTTGCATTATCCTCACAAAAAGCAGGTGTTGCTATTACCGCTGTATTTAGTAAAATGTCAGTTGTAATTCCTGTTATTGCCGGAGTATTTTTATATAGCGAATCTTTAAATCTACTTAAGATATTAGGTATTGTTTCCACTTTTGCTGCCTTTATTCTTATTTTTTATAAAAAAGAAAAAAGTAAAATACAATGGGCTGTTATCTTTCTTCCTATTACCATATTCTTCGCTAATGGAATAATTGATTCAACATTAAAATATATAGAATTTAATTTCATACACGGAGACTATACTCTTTTCCTCACCATTACTTTTCTAGTTTCATTTGTAATGGGATTTATTATTTCACTTACAAAATATCTTCGCAATAAAAAGCCATTTACTATTCAAACAATTATTGGGGGGAGTGTTTTAGGTCTCTTAAATTTTTCGACTACCTATTTCCTATTTGTAGCTATGACCCAATTTCAAAGCAATGTATTATTCCCTGTCCAAAATGTTGGAATTGTCATGATATCAGCACTGTTTGGACTTATCCTTTTCCGAGAAAAATTGAGTAAAACAAATTGGATAGGAATATTCATTTCAATTCTAGCTATTTTATTGATTGCTTTTGCATAAACCAAAAATCATTTTTTATATTTGTAGTTAATTAATTCCTTTTAATGCTTTTCGAAGATACATATAAAACAATCACCAATACATCCGATGGACTTTTCAAAGACAGAGGGAGTAAATTCATTGCAAAAGCATTTCCAGTAAATTCAGAAGAAGACGTCAAACAATGTTTGGCTTTGCTTCGTAAAGAATATTATGATGCACGTCATCATTGTTATGCTTATCAGCTTGGATTTGATAAGTCTGCTTATCGAATAAATGATGATGGAGAACCTTCAGGTACTGCTGGTCGACCTATCTTTGGACAATTACAATCATTTGACTTGACAAACACTTTGGTCGTTGTTATTCGTTATTTTGGAGGCACAAAATTGGGAGTAAGTGGTTTAATAAACGCTTATAAAACGGCTACAAAAGAAGCTCTGAATACTGCCAAAATTGTTACAAAAACCATTAATGAGGTGTATGAAGTTCATTTTCAATATCCTGACATGAATAATGTGATGAAAATTTTAAAAGATTATTCGCTGACACCTTTTGATCAGGAATTTGAATTAGAATGTAAATTAAAATTTTTGATCAGAAAGAATAATGCAAATATTGTTTATGAAAAACTTTTAAAGCTGAA
>JAOZUV010000254.1 GCA_029938505.1 Bacteroidales bacterium
CGTGGCTGTATTGGCTGGTTATATGGGCGATAAATTTAATAAGACCAATATTATTACAATTGGTTTTGTTTTGAGCTTATTTGGCGGTTTGGGTATTGCTTCCGGATTATTGAGTCATTATGCAGCATTATTATTGGTGAATCTGCTATTTACAGCCATTGGGATTTATAGTATTCGCGCTCTTTATTTTGCCGTTTTAAAAGAAGCGAAAATCTCTATACTTTATACCGGTACTGCCGTCGGTATTGTTTCTTTTGTGGGATATACTCCCGATGTTTTTATGAGCCCATGGATGGGATATTTATTGGATAATAATCCCGGAGAATTAGGTCATCAATATGTTTTTTTGGTGCTTTCCTCTTTTGCTCTGCTTGGCTTAATCAGCAGTTTCTTATTCAAGTATCTGGAAAGAAAAACATTGAAAAGCTAAGTGCTCAATGACCAGATCATTACTTAGAGTTAACTTTCAAGATATTTCGACTCCGCTCAATGAACCTTGCTTAATTACTTTCAATAGCTCCCGTATGCTCTCGGTATAAATTTATTTTGCCATCCAATACTATGGCTAAAACAGTATAATAGTCATCCATCACATCCTTTGGAATATCGATATAGGTGATGCCGGGATAGGCGTTCCAATATACTTTGCAAAAGACTTGCTGGTTTAAAACAGTACCATTGCCAACCACATACACCCGATTGATTTTATTCGAAACTCCTTTGAGTGCAACTTTGCCATCCTTGGGGATATCTCGAACATAGAGATATAAAGTTGTACTGTCTTTTGATAGGGCAGTTGGTCCATAAAAATGGCCGTAAGGAATGCCTGCTTGTGTTGCATAAATTGCTTCCTTATGTTTGTTCGTCCACTTTCCCAACTCTTTTAAAATATGTTGTTGTTCGGTAGGAATTGTCCCATCTGCTTTTGGGCCAATATCCAATAGTAAATTTCCTCCTTTGCTGATACAGTCTACAAAAATATCAATAATTTGTTGAGGTGATTTGTAATTTTTATCATTTTGTTGATAGCCCCAATTATCATTCATTGTCAAACAAAGCTCCCAATAGTTAGCTTTTGGTCGAAGCACAGGTGGCCCATTTTCAGGGGTCTCATAATCGCCATTTCCGCATAAGCGAGAATTAAAAATAACTTCAGGTTTATCCTTTATTAAAATCGATCTGGTTTTATCAATTTGCCATTCTTCGGCATTATGTTCCCAATCGCCATCAAACCACCAAAGGTCTGGATTATAATTCTTTTTAAGCTCTTTTAATTGCCCCTGATAATAGCTCAGAAATTTTTTCCATCGTTTGGGTTCATCACTAATTTTATAACGCTTTACTTTATTTGTGTGATGGGTATAATCTTTGTAAGACCAGTCGGGTAAGGAATAATAGATGCCCACTTTCAGATTTTGTTTCCGTAGAGCTTTAACAAATGGAGATAAAACATCACGCTTTGCAGCCGAGTTTTTTTGGGCATTTAAATTCCCCAATTTTGTATTCCACAGGGCAAATCCATCATGGTGTTTCGAAGTGATTATCGAATATTTAGCGCCACTTTCTTTGATCAATTGAGTCCAATAATCAGCATCAAAATTTTTGGCTGTAAAACCGGCTGTTTGTTTCATGTAATCTTCATGCGAAATATAGCCATTGTAAAACGACCAGGATTCGCTGATGCCATTCACCGCATAAATACCCCAATGAATAAAAATGCCGAGTTTGGCATTTTTAAACCATTCCATTTTTTGACTTTCCGGACTTTGATCAGACTTCCTAATATCTTGTGCCTGTAAAAGGATAGGAGCAAGGAACAAACAAATTATTAATTTTTTCATATTGCTGAACTATTTTTCGATGCTTTCAATTTTAAAACTCCAGGCATATTTGCAGGGAGGATTATTTTGTAATCTCTTTGGAATTTTAATGATGATGCCCGAAGCATTTTTTTTCCAGCTCAATGCTTTATCGCTTCCCAATAAAGTAATTTTACTATTTTTTTCAGCTTCAAATGATTTTATTGTGATAGAAGTTGGAATCTTGCTTTCTGTTTCTTCCGCCAGATAGATGGCATAAACGGTATTTGAGTTTTTCTTATGGGTATAACAAATTTTTGATTCTTTATACGGAGCGATAGCTCTTGTTTCGTAAATGGCTTCCCCATTAATTTTTATCCATTCGCCCATTTCTTTTAATAATTTATAGGCGCCTTCATCCCAAGTTCCTTCGGGGCTGGGAGCAATATTGAATAATAGATTTCCGCCCTTACAAACAATATCAACCAGCATTTGAATGGCTTTATGCCCACTCATGAATTTTGCATTTGGGGTATAGGACCAACCCCCACCGGCAATAATGCATGATTCCCAAGGATAGTCCAATTCTTTTTCGGGCACCCGATTTTCGGGTGTTAAATAATTTTGATTTTTGCCTTCCACTGCTCGGTCAACCACAATTAAGCCGGGTTGTTTTTTACGGGCTTTTACAACCAATTCATCCATTTTAATGTCTTGATTTACAATGGTTCCTTTTATAAATCCATTGCCAATGTTAGCCATTCTTGCATCATAAAATGCCTTAATATTTTCGTCGGATTGTTTGGCTACCCATCCGCCATCCAACCATAAAATATCTACTTTCCCATAATCTGTGAGCAGTTCTAAAATCTGCTTGTGGGTATAATCAACATAGTTTTGCCACCGCTCAGGATACACCTCTGGATCATAATTTACATTGCGATCTTTGGGAGGGAAGTAAGGCCACCAATAATCTGTATTATGCCAATCTGGTTTCGAGAAATAAGCTCCTGTCCATAAACCTTCATTCCGAAAAGCATCAAAGATTTCTTTGGTAATATTGGCTTTTTTATGGCTGCTAAAAGGCGTCTTCGGATCGGTGATTTTATAGTCGGTATATTTTGAATCGAACATACAAAAACCATCATGATGTTTGGTGGTAAATACAACATATTTCATACCTGCATTTCGAGCTGCTTTTGCCCATTTATCAGGATTGAATTGAGTTGGATTAAAAGTGTTTTGTAAATTTTCGTAAGCTTTCACATAGTCGAAATAAGTGTTTGGAGTACCTTCTTTTTTCCGCTGACACCAGCCATAATCTTCAGGGCAAATTGACCATGATTCTACAATCCCCCATTGCGAATAGGCACCCCAATGCATGAGCAATCCAAATTTAAAATCTTGCCATTGTTCTAATTTTTCCAGTACCAAAGGATCAGTTTCTGGAATGTATTTTTGGTGATGTTCCTGAGCGGATAAATTCAAACATAAAGTAATCCCTATAACAAACAGCACAATTTTTTTCATAAGCTTATTTTTTATTCATTATTAAACTCTTTATTCAATTTTATAAAAATTGCTTTTTGAGCTTCATCTAGATTATCGGCAGTAAAAATGGACATTCCTTTTGCTCCTTTTTCTTTAGCCAAACGTATGGCTTTTTCTAAATCCTCGGGATTTTTTAAGGCAGGGCTGTACAATCCAGCGAAAATTGGGAAATCAACAGTTTTAACTCCTTGTTCGGTGGCAAATCCAATCCAGTTTACATTTTCACGATAGAAATTATTGTACAACATGGGGTAGGCTGCATCTAAATTCCAATGTTTCCAGGATTGCCGAACAATTTGTCGCGACATCTCCGGAAAAGGAAAAACGGCTGCAGTCATTTTTTGATTGCTTTTGTGGGCAATTTTCACCAATTCATTTACCAGACTTGTAATGGCATTTAATCTGTACTGTCGCCATTCGGTACTTAGTTCTGGATGTTCAAAATCCATTGGGTCTTTCCCAAATATTTTTTTGAATCCTTCGCGGGCAATGGGGTGGTAATCGTAATCGTATTCTGGCATTTCACGATCTTGAACGAGACCGTATTTGGGTTGCAAATCGGCACCTAAAATCACATCCACATAGCGCACATAATCCAAATGAATGGATGCTAAACCATCAATATGTGTAAGTTTTCTGACATTACTTTTGATGTGTTCACGAGCTTCGGGATGAAAGGGGCTCAACCATTGATAATAATTTACATAGGCTCGGTATTCCAATGAATTTTGTCCATTTCTATTGACGGCGTACCATTCGGGATGTTTATTGGCTATAGTGTCGTTGGGACGATTTAAAGTCCACATCCAGGCATGAATCTTAATGTCGAAATCATTTGCTAATGCAACTAATTGGCTTAAAAACTCAGGACTTCCACCCACCAATATTTCGGTGATTCCAATTTCTTGATATTGCTTAAGCTTTTTTTTCCAGACTTCTTTTTTGAAATCATT
>JAOZUV010000255.1 GCA_029938505.1 Bacteroidales bacterium
TGTTCCGCGGGGATTAATTGTATCGGGGTCAAGAGAGGTGAAAAACAAAGTTGAAGAAATTACGGATTTGGTAAATATTGGTCATTTATTAAATCGTGATACTAAAACTTTATCAGGAGGTGAAGCACAACGTGTGGCTCTTGCACGAACATTAATTCGTAATCCTAAGTGTATTTTATTAGATGAACCCTTTTCTTCTTTAGATGTTCAGTTAAGAGATGATTTGCGTTCACTGCTTCGAAAGATTAATCGTTTAGGGAAAACAATTATTCATGTAACTCACGATTACGAAGAGGCTGTTACTTTAGCTCATAAAGTGGCGGTTTTTCAAAAAGGAAAATTAATTCAGCAAGGACTTCCGTCGGATGTATTTGCCAATCCAAAATCAGCTTTTGTAGCTCGTTTTAGTGGTATTCGTAATTTCTTTGCTGGAAGAATGATCGCTAATGATCGGCTGAAAGTTGATGCGGGGATAGAAATTCAAATTCTACCACAAGAAAAACAAAGTGCCGGTTATGCATTAGTCAAAAGTCAGGATGTAGTGGTCTCAACAGAGAATTTTAAAAGTAGTATTTGCAATACCTTTAAAGGTAAGATTACTGATATTATTCCTAGCTTTAAAGGTAATGAAATAGTTATCGAAGCCGAAATCAAATTAACAGCATTTATATCTCATCAGTCTCTAAAAAAATTAGAACTAAAAATAGATGATTATGTTTGGGCTGGATTTAAAGCCTCTGCCATAAAGTATTTGCCTAATGCCGATGATTAAAATACATGCATGATGAGGTCATTCCCAAGAGCGAATACCATTAATGCAAGTAAAAATATCATTCCCACCATTTGTGCATATTCCATAAATTTATCGCTTGGCTTGCGTCTAGCAATAATTTCATAAAGTAAGAACATGGTATGTCCTCCGTCTAATGCAGGAATTGGCAATAAATTTAGTATCGCTAACATGATAGACAAGAAGGCTGTCAAACGCCAAAAACTTTGCCAATCCCAAGTGCCTGGGAAAATACTCGCAATGGTAATAAAACTCCCTACTTGTTTATATGCCTTTACTTCAGGAGAAAACATTAAACGGAGTTGTTTTAAATAATCACCTATCCCTTTATAGGCTTTTGAAAAACCTGCTGGAATAGCCTCAATAAAATTGTATTTATAATCAGCAAAAGTGAAATAATCAGTGATGGGTTTAGCGTAAACACCGATATAGCTTTCTTCAGGAATAGTAACATTTAAAATAATGGTGTCGCTTTCGCGAAAAACAGTAATATCAACCACTTCATTTTTATGTTTTTTTATTTCTTTAGATAATTCATTGAAATAGGGTGTAGAAATACCATTAACACCAATGATACGATCGTTTATTTGCATCCCGGCTGCTTTTGCGGCTGAGTTTTCTGCAAAACTATGAGCTTCGTAAGGGAAACGAACAAATACAAAATCAGCAGACTTTTTGTTTGCTAATTTTTGTAAAAATCCTTCAGGGATATTTATATCAATATTTTTATTATCACGCTCAACTTGAATTGTTTTTGCCTCGTTCAAAAGTATTTCAAGAGGGAAACTCAAGAAGTTATCAAAGGTTTCATTGTCAATTGATAATAGTTTATCACCTTCATTTAAGCCCATTTCATGTGCTAAGGAGTCACAAGTAATACCGTATTTGTTGGCTTCCGAAGTAGGTAAATATTGTTCACCCCAAACAGTAAGCATTACTATATAAATAGCAACAGCCAGCAAAATATTTACAGTTACTCCACCAATCATTATGATTAATCGTTGCCAGGCTGGTTTTGCTCTGAATTCGTATGGTTCGGGTGGTAACTTCATTTGCTCCTTATCCATCGATTCATCGATCATCCCTGCGATTTTAACATAACCACCTAGAGGTAACCAACCCATTCCATATTCAGTGTCACCTTTTTTAAATTTAAAAATGGAAAACCAAGGATTAAAAAACAGATAAAATTTCTCGACACGAGTTTTAAAAGCTTTTGCAGCTAAAAAGTGCCCCATTTCATGAAATAAAACGAGGATAGATAAACTAAGTATTAATTGTAGTATTTTAACAAGAATTTCCATTGAGTGGCAATTTTTTAATTCAATTTATTTTATTAATTCCAATGCTAGTTTTCGACTTTCTTTATCCGTATCAACTAAATTTTCATAGCTTGGATGTTTGATAAAGGACATTTGATTCATACACTTTTCAATGATTTCAGGCATTTCTGAAAATCCAATCCTGTCTTTCAAGAAAGAAGAAACCAAAACTTCATTAGCCGCATTTAAAACACAAGGGATATTCCCTCCCAATTTCATTGCTTCAAAAGCGAGTGCAAGGTTACGAAATTTTTTTAAATCAGGGGCTTCAAAAGTAAGTTCCGGATGATTTAAAAAATTAAAACGAGGGAAATCAGACTGAATTCGCTCGGGATAAGTGAGTGCATATTGTATGGGTAACTTCATATCTGGCAAACCCATTTGTGCTTTTATCGATCCATCTGTAAATTGAACCATTGAATGAATAATGGATTGTGGGTGAACCACAACATCAATTTGATTAACTTCTAAATCAAAGAGCCATTTGGCTTCAATTACCTCCAAGCCTTTATTCATCATGCTTGCCGAGTCGATTGTAATTTTACAACCCATTTCCCAATTGGGATGATTTAGTGCCTGTGCCTTGGTGACTTTTTTCAATGAATCTAAATCCCACCCTCTGAATGGCCCTCCTGAAGCAGTGAGATATATTTTTTCGATTGGATTATCAAACTCACCAACCAAACATTGAAAAATTGCTGAATGTTCAGAGTCGATAGGAATAATCCGGGATTTATTTTTTTTAAGAAGTTCTTGAATTAACTCTCCACCTACGACAAGGGTTTCTTTGTTGGCAAGACCAATATTTTTACCAGCCTTAATTGCGTGGATGGTAGGTCTTAATCCGGCATAACCAACCAAGGCCATAATCACTTGGTCGATGCTTTCCATTTCCACAACCTGAGCTAGCGAATCTTTTCCAGCATAAACTTTGATGTCGTAATTTTCTAAGGCATCTCTAACTTCCTCATAAAGCAATTCGTTAGAAATCACCACCACATTGGGTTGATGTTCAATGGCTTGTTTTATGAGTAGTTTCGAATTATTTTGTGCTGTGATAACTTCTAGCTCAAAATGAGCGGGATGCTTTTTTATGACTTCTAGAGATTGAGTTCCAATAGAGCCTGTAGAGCCCAAAACAGCGATTCTTTTTTTCATCTCTGATTGCATTAAAAAGTCAAATAATTGAGTGGATTTACCGGGCTGCCTTTATACCATAATTCAAAATGCAAATGTGGTCCAGTTGTGAGTTCACCTGTTTCGCCAATGATTCCGATTGGATCGCCAGCCTTTACATAAGCCCCAGCCTTTTTGAAATTGGCGGAATTATGTTTATATATTGAGATGTATGAATCTTGATGTTGGATGGCAATAACATACCCTGTTTCTACCGTCCAATCCGAAAAGATAACTGTTCCATCCATAGTGGCTTTTACAGTTTCGTTTTCTTTGGCAACGATATCAACTCCTAAATGATTTTCAGCTAAACTAAAATGGTTGGTTACAACTCCTTCTAATGGCTTGAAAAAAGTAATATTGTGACGTGAATTAATTTTAATTAAAGCACTTTGACCATCATAATAAAGATCGAAACGATTTTGACGTTCATAGTCTGCTCGTAAAATAGAATCTTCGGGTGAGTGTTTCATCGTAATAGAATCGTATCGAAAACTTGAAGTGTCTTGAACGATGATTGTGTCTTGAACTGGATTGCCTTCCAAGATGTTTCTTAGGTTTTGTATAAAAAGATCTTTCTGATAAAAAATACGTTCCATTGAGTCGGTTTTTGCTTGTAAATTATAAACCCGTTGATTCAGAGTTACATCAGTATACCCAGGAATGTATTCACGTAAAGGAGTAAAGGCAATTAAAAGAGTCGTTAAGCCGATAAGAACAATGGTAAGTACACTCATTAATATCATTACATTTAACCGAGTAAGTCTGAACGAAAGACGCTCCTCAAAAGTAATATCATTCAAGACAACAAGACGGTATTTATCTCGTAATTTATAATACCATTTATCCTTATTCTTCTCTTTGTTTGTTGGTTTCATCCGTAATTAAAATTTACTAAATATGCCGGATGGAACTTGCATGTACAATCATTTTTTTAATTGTGATTATATAAAACATGCTCGTTTCATAGGGTTAATAATCCTTCAGTGCCCAAAGATACTAAAATGG
>JAOZUV010000256.1:0-1344 GCA_029938505.1 Bacteroidales bacterium
CGGATTAGTGTACCAAGGAATCCTTCTATCCCATATCCTCGTCATCCAAAAGAACCATATTTATATAAATGGATAAAACAGAACGATATCAAAAAATTTACACTAGATCAATTTTATAAAGAATATCCAAAACAAAAACATCGCCAAAGTAAAGTAGATAATCACATATCAACCCTAATAGCAGATGATAAAATTATACAAGTTGGTAAAGATGTGTTTGTAGTGAAAAAAAAACTAAGTGAGTAGAATGGAGGAAAAAGAAAAAAAACATATCCGTTGGGGAATTGTTGTGATTTGTATAGTTGTTTCAATCCTTGTTGGATGCAGGATCGTTTGATAAAATGATAAACAAAAACAACGGTGGAGAATGGTGGGTAATGAACAGATATTTTATTGTTTGGAAGATCCGTTGCTTATTTTTTACTTTTTGCTTTGGGCTGAAAAAAAGGCGGGTAAAAAATGAATAAACCTGTTTATTTTATTCATAACGCAAAAACTGGCGGTACAAGTGTTCATGAGATATTTAAAGACATTCCTAAATATAATTATCATTCTCACCAACATATATTAATACATGTTTCTAAAGAGGAATTAAAAAATTAGTTCAAATTTACCTTTGTTCGCAACCCTTGGGGTCGTATGCATAGTTTGTTTCGTCATCTATGTAAAGAAGACAGCCCGATCCATTCCTGTAGCAAGACGCTAACTAAGGATTATTATGCTAAACATTACAAGGGTGATTTTAATTATTTTATGACTGAGTTTGCAAAGGGCCACACTCCTTTTAAATATATTTTTCGTAGTCAGGCTATGATTACTACTTATCGCAGTGGTTTGTTTGGTCATGTTTTTATCCCTGATTTTGTAGGTAAATTTGAGACTTTACAACAAGATTTTAATATATTATGTAATATGTTTGGTTTATCTAAAATTAAATTGCCTCATCTTAGAAAAAGCAACCACGAGGACTACAAAGATATTTATAACAAATATAGTAAACAAGCAGTATCTCGGCTTTATAGAGAGGATATTGATTTATTTAACTATGATTTTGATGGAGTTGATAATGTTTGAATTTTGGTGATTGGGCTGGTAAATTAAAGGTTTGGCAAGGAAGGTTGGGTAGTTATATATCTATGGTTAATTTTGTTATGATTTTTTATTTGTATATCCTTGAGAGTCCTATGGGTCTTTTGTGGTATCATTGGTTCTTGTTAATCATGGTTATTTGTTCTGTTGTGATTTTTATTGATGTACGGTTTATTTATCCTGGTGCTTTGAGTTATACATTTGATAAAAATCCGCAATTTCAGCCCAAGAGTAATAATCATCATAGGAATAAGA
>JAOZUV010000256.1:1354-4276 GCA_029938505.1 Bacteroidales bacterium
AATCCTCCTATGTTGAAGATGAAGCGTGATATTGAGGAGATTAAGGAGTTGTTAAAAGAAAAATAATGAAAGGTATGGTGTAAACAGAATGTTCGGTAAAAAGAAGTGTCCGAAATGTGGTAACTATATGCATAAGAACAAATATGGAAAATGGCAGTGTCTTAGAATGGAATGTAATGTATAGAATATAAGGAGAAATGAAAATGTCATTCTATAAATGTGGACACAACAGACATCCAGTATTTATGAAAAAGGATATACTTTCTTATGCTTCTTATTTGGAATGGAGAGAATCAACTGGATTTGAAGGCGATAAATCTGAATGTTATAATTGTTTTTGTAAAAGACTGAACAAGAAGGAAGGATAAAAGATGGATAAAGAACAATGGGAAAGAATAAAGAATTTATCTGAAAGCATTAATCCTAATCATAGGAGAAATGAGATGTTACTTGCTAAAGCAGTTCTTGACTTAAAGAAAGAAATTGAAGCGATTAAAAATTATTGCCAAATAAGATAATGGTGTAAACTGGAGTGTGAAAATATAGGCCCGTTAATATTGAAGGAAATAAGGCTTACTAAAACATATTATTATAATACATTAGGGAAACCTTGTTCTATTTGTGGAGAAAACATCGAAGATGATTTTGCTTATACAAATAATAATTATTGGTTTCATAAGAAATGTATATTGGAGTGAAATAAATGATTGAACGATTTGACTTTAGAAATAATCCATATGTAGGTATGGCTGTTGGTTGGTTTATTCTTACGGTAATACTTACGAGTTTATAAAATGGTGTTAAGTGTATGAAAATCAAAAGTAATTGGTGTGTTACCTGTACATCAGGTATGCATGAAGGAATACAAAATCCAAGACCTCATTGTGTTCAACTTGAATTTGATGCTAAACAATGGTTGCAGATTTGTAGACCTTGTTGGGAACGTCTTAAAGAGTTAGTTGAAAAGGAATTTAATAAAGGTTAATGGTGTAAACATGAGGAAATTTACAAAAGAAGAATTAGAAACGGTTACTAGGGCTTTACTTTATCGTTTAAGAATAGACCCTGGAGAAAGAAGCAAACAATATTCAAATGCTTTTCATGATGGAATTGTTATGATGTCAAAGGCATATGAACAAGAAATATTGAACTTACAAGATGTAAGGAGTTAATGGTGTAAACAGATGGATAGAAAAGAAAAAAACCAATTTATGATGATGCGAGGAATGTTAGAATCTATTGCTGAGAATATTAAAGAAACACTTGAATGGATAGATGAACAAAATAAAAGTTAATGGTGTTATCTGATGGGTTTAAATAAACAGAAAGGGAATATGTATCCTTGGGTTACGCATACTTGGAATGTTGTTAAAGGTAGATGTCCGCATGATTGTAGTTATTGCTATATGAAACGATTTGGAACTCTTAAAAATGCAAGATTAGACCGAGGGGAATTTAATACAGAACTTGGACATGATAATGTTATTTTTATTGGAAGTAGTTGTGATATGTGGGCAAGAGATATTCCTGATGAATGGATACAAGAAATTATAATTCATTGTCATAAGTATCCTTTGAATACTTATTTGTTTCAGTCTAAGAACCCAAAAAGATTTTTTGATTTTGTAGATGATGAGTTGTTTCCAGATAGTGTTATTTTTGGAACTACTCTTGAAACCAATAGAAAGACTAATACTAATGCACCAGAGCCAAGTGAACGTGTGCCTTGGATGTGGGAGTTTACAGATAGGAAATATCAACATTTTCAGCGTATGATTAGTATTGAGCCTGTTATGGATTTTGATTTAATTGATTTCAGTATGATGATTAGAAATATTCATCCTGATTTTGTTAGTGTCGGTGCTGATAGTCAAGGTCATAATTTACCAGAACCAAGTAAAGAAAAAATTTTAGAATTAATAGAAGGTTTGAAAACTTTTACAGATGTGAAATTGAAAGATAATCTTAGGAGAATTATAAAATAATTTATGGTGTAAACTAATGGAAAAAAACTCAATTTTAAGTGCAATTGAAGTTTTAGACAGAATTAAGATGACTTCAAAACCTACGACCACTCTTTCTGCTTTTTGTTTGAAGATTTATGGTTATTCTAACCATGAAGTTGGTAGACAGTTAGATGTTGATGCTGAGACGGTTAGACAGTGGGTTTTGAAACTTAGAAATCTTAATCTTGAAAATCAACGTATCATTTTGCATGGTGCTATTGATTATCATTTGTATTATTTAAAGGAGAAATAAATATGAGGTCAAGAATGGATTTGAATACTTGGACTAAAAAAGAACTGATTGAAAAAATTGATGAGCAACAATTCACTATTAAAAATCTGAAACAAAAATTGATTGATATTAGAAAAATATTAGATAAATAAATGGTGTAAACTGGAGTGTGAAAAAGAAGATGAGTTATGAAATAAAAATATCTGGTCATAGTGATGACCTAATAGAAATAGATGGTGACATTAAAGAAGAAATAGACTATTATGAAAAAGAACCTGCATATCTAGCTTTTTCAGATGGAACAATTCTTAGAATTATATATGATGATTCAGGTCTTTGGAAAATTGTTCAAGTACATGAAGGAAAAGCAGATGTTGAATATGAGTTTAAAGCCACTGATTCAGATAGTGATAATTATTCAGATATAGTAACACTAAGAAATGAAAAAATTACTTGGATAATGTTTGGAACTTATTTTATTAAAAATAAGAAGTAAATGGTGTAATCTGGAGGTAAATGAATGGAATATTTGGAAGCGAAAAGTAAAATTCTTGAATGGTTGAATGAAGCCAGTGCTGAAACTATTATTGATTTTGCAAATAAATTAAAGCGAGAGGATTGATGGTGTTAACTGGAGTGTGAAAATATAGGCCCGTTAATATTGAAGGAAATAAGGCTTACTAA
>JAOZUV010000015.1 GCA_029938505.1 Bacteroidales bacterium
ATCCCACTCCCAATAGATCATCCCACAATTCAAATAAATGATTTAAAAGTAATTCATTTTCAATACACCAATTGGGAAAGGATGCGAAGCAAGCATATATGGTATCAATGTTATGAAAGAACAATTTACCCCCAAAAAAGCGCATTGGATATTTTTAAGTTTTATCATCATATGTATTCAATTACAGATGAGCAAATAAGACAAATTCCAAAAAATTGGATTGAACAATATAAAAAAATAGATATTAATATTTTAGAAGTAATTAAAGAGAATAAAACGTGGTTCGATGAAAAAACATTAGATTTAATGGATGATCATGGTACAGAAATTTTTAAAAAAATAATTATTTGGAATATAAATTGGATGAAAAAAGCAAAACTTTTTGATAGAAGAAATGTTGCAAAATATAAAGATCCAAGAGGCTTATTTGATAAGATTATTCAGTGGTGGCTGTGGAAAACCAAATCTGTCTCTGAAAAAAGATTTTATGCTAAAATTGAAAGAAAAATTAGAAATCGTTTTCATTATTAATTAAGCTGAAAAATAATTTTTGAATTTATGAAATTGAATCAAATTAAAAGAGTAAATATATTTACTCAGGGTGATTCTAACAAACCATCAACTTGGTCAAGTGTCCCTTATTCCTTCTCGAATTCCATTGAAAAACTTGGGATACAGGTTAACAGAATTGACATATTGCCTGAAAATAATTGGGTTTTTAGGAGCTATACCTATATCTGGGACAAATATGTAAGAAAATTTATTTCAAGAACCTTCAAAAAACATATATATAGTATTGACAGATCCTTATTTTACAGATATTTAGTCAAAAAAAAGATTAAAAAAGCAGTTAAGTTAAATAAAGAAGTAGATTTCAATATTTTTCTAACATATAGTTATACAAATAATTATACTAAAACACCATCATTATTGTTATGTGATTATACTTATGAGTATTTTATTGAACATAAATTAAAGCGGAAGCCCAATCTGCTGGAAAAAACCTATATAAGGTATGAAAAGAAAATGATTTCTAAAAGTGAAATTGCAGTCTGTTTGTTTTCTGCAGTTGCTACTTATATGAACTCAAAGTATAATAAAAAAACAAGTTACTTGGGGAGAATAGGATTAAATATAGTATCACAAGACCAACTATTAGAAAGTGAGGGATTGGTTAATAAAAAGAATTCAAATTATATCCTTTTTGTAGGAAATTGGACGCCATCATATTATAAAGCTGCTAAATTATTGATTGATTCTTTTCAGTTAATTAAAGAATTACATCCAAACTTGGAGTTATATATTGTTGGTATGAATGATGATGCCTTCAAAGATATTCCCCCTGGTGTTAAATGCTATGGTTATTTAAATAAGGGGAATGATGTTCAAAGAAAATTATATTACGACTTATTATTGAATGCAAAAATATTTGTTAATACATCTGGTTCTTATTGTGCGACTGTAGAAGCAATGTATTATTATACTCCTATAATTACATCTAAATATGATGAGTTTGTCAATGAATTTGGAAACGAATTATCTTTTGGACAATACTGTAATAGTTTAAACAAAAACACTTTAAAGAAATGTATTCTGAATGTACTAAACTCCTCAGAATATAAGAATATGTGTATATCTGCTCATAATACGGTAGCTCAAAATACGTGGGGAGAATTTTCAAAGAGAATCATAGATAAAATGAATAATGTAAACATTAATTAACTAAATTTAGATGTAACGTTATTTATTTAGAACAAGATAAGTGCTGATATATAGCAACATAGTAAATATTCGATTAACGTTTTAATAATAGTAATTGTGAAAAATGTTAAAGTTATTAATCTACCTAAAATCGAAGACCTAAGAGGAAATCTATCATTTATTGAAGAAAACAATCATATTCCTTTTGAAATAAAACGGTCTTATTGGATTTATGATGTGCCAGGGGGGCAAAGTCGAGGTGGTCATGCTTTTAAGGAGCAACAAGAATTAATCGTTGCACTTTCTGGTAGTTTTGATGTAATTGTAGACAGTGGAGATGAAAAACAATTATTTTCATTAAATCGTTCCTATTATGGGCTTTATATTCCTACAGAATTATGGAGACATATGGAAAATTTTTCAACTAATTCTTTAGCTATTGTATTAAGCTCTACTCATTATAATGAAACAGACTATATCAGAAATTATCAAACTTTTCTAAATTACAGGAGGAAACATGGGAAATAGTGTTTACGATTGTGACATTCTTCCATTGAACAAAATCCATAATAGGGCTGGAAATATTACAATTGCCGAAGGAGAAATAAATATCCCCTTCGATATTAAACGAGTTTATTATTTATATGATATTCCAGGGGGAGAAACTAGAGGGGGGCATGCCCACATAGAATTATATCAACTAATAATTGCTGCTGGCGGTTCTTTTAATGTTTTGCTGGATGATGGAATAAATAAAAAAAATGTAACACTTAACAGACCAGACTATGGACTTTTAATTAAGCCTGGAATTTGGAGAGAACTCAATGAATTTTCATCTGCTGCAATTTGTCTTGTTTTGGCCTCTCATAAATATGATGAGATGGATTATTTAAGAGAATATAATGGTTTTTTAAATTATAAAAAAATAACATGAAACTCTGTATTGCAGGGAAAAATAATATTGCTGTAGACACACTATATTTCTCGTTATCCATTTTAGATAAGTCAGATATATGTGTAATTCTCGACAAGGGCGACCAAAAGAAAAATGCCTGGCAGAAATCTCTTGGATTCCATGCAGATAAAGAAAACATAGAAATATCAACAATTGAGAAAGTTCAAAAAATAAAAAATATTACATTTTTATCATTAGAATTTGATCAAATAATTAAACCTAAATTATTTCATACAAATAAAATATATAACATTCACTTTTCTCTTTTACCTGAATACAAAGGAATGTACACATCTATCTTTCCAATTTTGCACAATAAACAATATTCTGGAGTTACATTACACGAAATCAATAATGGAATAGATACGGGAAACATAATTGAGCAAATTAGTTTCTCTATTTCTGGCCTTACAGGAAGAGAGTTGTACTCTATGTATTTAAAAAATGGCACTGGTTTAATTTGTAAAAATCTTTTAAATTTATTGAATAAGAATTATATATCCTTCAAGCAACCAATTTTAAATTCAACTTATTATAGCAAATCATCCTTTAATTTTAGTAACAGAAATATTAATCCTCGCCAAACAGCATTTCAGATTCATCAATTTGTAAGCGCATTAACTTTTAGGGCCTATCAAATGCCTTCTTTTAAGAATCAAATAATATCAAGAACGCAATTAACCAGCACTAAATCAGTAAAAAAATCTGGTACTATTATTAAAGAAAGCCCAGAAAAAATAGTACTATCTACAATAGATTTTAATATAATACTCTATAAGGATTATTATGAAGAATTTATGGGTTGTTGCAAAAGGAATAACCTTGAACGTGCACTACAAATAATTGATTATATTTTCGATATCGATGAACTTGACAGTAATGGATGGAATTTTTTAATGGTTGCTTGTTACCACAACTCTTATGATGTCGTCAAACTCCTAATTGAAAAAAACGCAAATGTAAACGCATCAAATTTGAATGGAACAACCATTCTTATGTATGCAAAAGAAGCATATCTAAAAAATCAAGATGACTCTATAATCAGTTTAATTCTGAGCAAAGGAGGAAATATTGAGGCTAAGGACATATATAAAAAAACAATATTGGATTATTGTTTAGATAAAAAATTAGTTGCTTTATTAACAAATAATTAATGATAAAATTCCTCGATTTAAAAGCTATTAATGATAGCTTCGAACCAAAATTATCAATAGCCATTCAAAAAGTGTTGGACTCTGGTTGGTATCTATTGGGTAACGAGGTAAATATTTTTGAACAAAAATATGCTTCTTTTATAGGAACAAGTAATTGTATTGGAGTAGCAAACGGATTGGATGCACTTCGTTTGATTTTTAAAGCCTATATTGAATTGGGAGTTATGAAAGAAGGTGATGAGATTATTGTTCCTGCAAATACTTACATCGCATCCATATTAGCTATCACCGATAATCGATTGAAACCTATCCTTGTGGAGCCAGATATTGACACTTACAATATTGATACTACCCTGATTGAAGCTAAAATAACCAAACGAACCAAAGCAATTATGTTGGTACATCTGTACGGACAAAATGCTATGAGTCCCAAAATTGAATGTCTGAGAAAGGAATACGATCTTAAGCTAATTGAAGACAATGCTCAAGCAGCAGGGTGTTTATATAGGTGGCAGCGAACTGGATCTATTGGAGATGCCTCTGGACATAGTTTTTATCCTGGAAAGAACCTTGGTGCCATTGGTGATGGTGGTGCAGTAACTACAAACAATCCTGAATTGGCTGAAATAATTCGTGCCTTAGCCAATTATGGATCACATCAAAAATATGAATTCAAATACCAAGGAATAAATAGTCGTTTAGACGAAATTCAAGCAGCTGTGCTGAATGTAAAACTAGAAGATCTTGATACAAATAACAATTATAGAAAAAAAGTGGCTAAGTATTATTTAAACAATATTAAGCATCCAAATATTATAATACCTTCAGTAGAAGAATGGAGTTCACATGTTTTTCATATATTTCCAATTTTAACAAATAAGCGGAATCAATTACAACAATACCTTTCACAAAATAATGTTCAAACTCTAATTCATTATCCAATACCACCCCATAAACAAAAATGCTATGAGGAAATTTTAAATTTTTCACTTCCTATAACAGAAAAAATACATCAAGAGGAATTAAGTTTACCTATTTCTCAAGTAATTACAACAAATGAGTTAGCAATAGTATGCGAGTTGTTAAATAAATGGACTAGTTAATTAATATTTAGGAAGAAATTCAAAACTAACATATCTTATGTATAAACTATCCATTATAACAATTAACTATAATAATTCTACTGGTCTTGAACGAACAATTAAGAGTGTTATCAATCAAAACTCAAATGACTTTGAATATATAGTAATTGATGGGGCTAGCACAGATAATAGCAAAGAAGTTATCCATAAATACGAAAATCAAATTTCGTACTGGAAAAGTGAAGAGGATACGGGAATATATAATGCCATGAATAAAGGTATTCTTAAAGCCTCTGGTAATTATTGTCTATTTCTTAATTCTGGAGACAAATTAAATCATGACGACGTAATTGAAGAAATATTTTTAAATAATCCTACTGCTGATATCGTATCAGGAAATACCTTATTTGAAAAATCTCACCTACATGAAGAGCAAATAATTTCACCCCCAATTCAAATTAAAGCCAGTGATTTAGTATTAGGATTTCTTCCACATCAAAGTACTTTAATAAAAAGAAACCTTTTCATTGAAATTAGTTTTTATAATGAAAATTATAAAATATCATCAGATTGGTCTTTTTTTATTCAAAGCATACTCGTATATAATAAGTCGTACCAAAAAGTAAATGTTTTAGTATCATGTTGTGAATCTACTGGGATATCTAGAATAGATGCTAATCTTGACATAATGAAAAAAGAAAGAATATCTACAATAAAATTGTTCCTTCCACAATTCGTTGATGATTATCTTGATTATGAAAAAAAGATAAAAATATTAAGATCTTCACATTATCAGCAGTATATTGCCTTAAAGGATTCCTTAGTTTTAAGATTAATAAATGCGATACGTAGAAGGTATTTAAAATACGGTTTGTATAAAATAAAAAATTACTTAAAAAAAAGGATCACATTTTTAAAATATTACATATCCGATTATAAAAAGAAGAAGAGCATTGACAAACTAATTCAAGCCCTACCTAAGAATATATTGACTCAGTCTACTAGTGACTTAGTTATTTCTCTTACAAGCTACAATCAACGCTTACATAATTCAGCCCCTTATGCCATTTATTCAATTTTTAAACAATCTCTCCTGCCAAAAAAAATAATCTTATTTGTGGATGAAAAAAAATGGAATAATAACAATTTGCCAAAAAAAATAAAACGACTACAACAATCAGGACTTGAGGTAAAGTTTTGCGAGGATATTTATTCTTTCACAAAGTTAATTCCAGCTCTTAAATTATATTCTCAAGATAAAATTGTTACAGTTGATGATGACATTTATTATCATGAAAATATACTAAAACAATTGGATAATAATTATGTAAACAGTAATACAATTATCTGTCATATGGCTGTTGCCCCAGAGAAATCCCTTGGTAAATACAAGCCTTATTCTGAATGGAAAAATGCACATAATACTTCAAAATTCTCTCAAATATCCCCCCTTGGGATTGGCGGAGTATTATATCCTCCTAAAGTTTTTGATGACATAATTTTTGATCAATCTACTTTTTTGAAGCATTGTAATAGTGCTGACGATTTATGGTTTTGGATAATTGGTCTTTTATCAAATGCAAAATACAAATTAGTTTCAGACTCAAATTTTAAATTCGATTACATAAATAATCTTGAGCAATTAATTCCAAGTTCAAAAGCACTTCATTTTGAGAATGTAAATAATGGAAGAAACAATGAACAGCTTAATAATTTAATTAAACACTTCAATTTATAATCCCTAAATAATGCTTACCACACCCGTATTACTAATTATTTTTAACCGCCCTAAAATTACACAGCTTGTTTTTGATGCCATTAAACAACAAAAACCTAAACAATTATTTGTTGCTGCTGATGGGCCCCGACAGGATAAAAAAGAGGATATTGAAAAGTGTAGAGCTACACGTAAAATTATCGAACAAGTTGACTGGAATTGCGATTTAAAAACATTATATCGTGATGAAAACATTGGCTGTGGTTACGGTCCTTCAAAAGGAATTTCATGGTTTTTTGAGCATGTTGAAGAAGGAATTATTTTAGAAGATGATTGCTTACCTTCTCCAAGTTTCTTTACTTATTGCACCGAACTTCTTTGTTTGTATAAAACAAATGAAGATATATATATGATCAATGGATTTAACTCACTCGGTCGTTGGAATGATCAAAATCAATCCTATTTTAAAACCCATATTAGTGCTAGTTGGGGATGGGCTACCTGGAAAAGAGCTTGGGGAAAATTCGAATATAATATTGATGGCTGGAAGATTCAAGAAAATAAAGCAAAAATATTAAATGCCTTAGGTAAACAAAAATATTTTAACCAATTCGGTAAAGATTTCGATCATATTGTTAAACACAATCCTTCAGACATTTGGGATGTTCAGTGGCTTTATGCAAGACTTTTCAATAATGGAATGACGCTCAACCCAGCTTTAAATTTAGTGTCAAACATCGGATTTGGTCTTGACTCAACGCATACTATTTCAACAACTACTATCCTAGCAAATTCACCAATCTATAAACTTTCAAAACCATACAAAGCATTTAAAAACAGAAGGGATTGGTTTTTTGAATATTTAGTGTTTGAACGTTTTTATTATCGAAAGAAAAAGTCTTTCTTCAAAAAAACATTCCTAAAATTCATACGGATTTGGTTTAAAACAAACTAACAGAATAATGTCAGGAAAAACAATCCTTTTTATTTCACATTATTCTGACATGTATGGAGCTAATAAATCCTTATGCCAACTAATGGCTGAATTAAAAGAAAATTATAATATTACACCCATCGTTCTGCTTAGAGGTAAAGGAGAAATCTGTAATTATTTAGATGATCATAACATTCGCTATATTGTTTCACATTTTTATTGGTGGGTTTACGAAGGAAGAGGAGTTAAAAATCGCCTCCATAATGTTGTTAAACAAATTCGAAATTTTTCTCGAATTAAAAAAATAGTTACTCTCATTCAACATGAAAAAATTGATCTAGTTTATACTAACTCAATCACTATTAATTTAGGATGTTTTTTGAGTAAAAAATTGCACCGCCCACATATATGGCATATTCGAGAAAATTTAATTGCCTATCATTTTAAATTGTCGTTAGGAAATTTCCTTTCAAAGCAATTATTAAAAAATGGGGCCCATAAATACATTCTGATTTCAGATTATCTTGTTCGTGCTTATTCAAACTTATTACCTCCAAACAAAATAAACAGGATTTATAACGGTCTTAGTATACTGCCAAAAAGAGCAAACAAAAACAATATTTCAAAGGTGTTGAATATTTGCATGATTGGAATTGTCAGTGAACAAAAAAATCAATTGGAGGCTATAAAAGCCCTTAAAGTATTAATCAAAGAAAAAGGTCATACAAACATATATCTTCATATTTTAGGTGGGACAAAAGGAGATTATTTAAAACTATTAAATAATTATATCAAAAAAAACGATTTATCAGATTCCGTTTTTTTTCATGGACATATTGCACATTCAAATGACGTATTAAATACAATGCATTTTGGCTTAGTATGCGCCAGAGATGAGGCATTTGGTAGAGTCAGTGTTGAATATATGATTAACCACATGCCAATAATTGCAAGTCGATCTGGAGCCAATGAAGAATTAGTAAAAGAAAGCCTGAATGGAACATTATACGATTTATATAACATCAATGATTTGGTAGATAAAATTGAGGTTTTTATCAATAATCCAAAACTCTTAAAAACAATGGGTGCTGCCGCTTATAAACATGCTCAAGAAAATTTTACCTCAAAGAAAAATACAGATGCTGTATATGAAATAATTTCAGAGGTTCTTAATAGATAGCACGATTGAATATACAACACAGAAAATAATTGTTGCTTCCATTATATTTTTTTGGAATTTTTTTGCACGTAAAATGTTACTTTTCAAAAACAAGTTGAAATGAGAATAATTATTATTGGAGCAGGACCCGCTGGAATGAGCTGTGGATTTAAGTTGGTACAGGAAGGCATGGAGGTTGAAGTGTTTGAAGCATCTCCATACATTGGTGGCATGGCGCGAAGTTTTGACCTTTGGGGTCAACGTGTTGATATGGGACCTCACCGCTTTTTCTCCAAGGAAAAGCATATCAATGAATTTTTTACAACATTAGTGAAGGATGATTACACCCTTGTGAATCGACTTACGCATATTCATTACCGCAATCGCTTTTTCAATTATCCCATTAAATTGTTCAATGTATTGAGAAACCTACCACCATTTACTATATTTAGTATTTTATGGGAATACATGAGAATCAAGATGTTTCCATATAAAAATCCACGTTCATTGGAGGAGTGGGTTTCAAACCGTTTTGGGCGAAAACTCTATGAAATATTCTTCAAACATTATTCTGAGAAGCTTTGGGGTATACCATGTTCAATGATTGATGCAGACTGGGCAGCGCAGCGAATCAAGTCACTCTCGTTATGGGAGGCGTTAATCAATGCGATCATAGGTAATAAAGGAAACAAGCATAAAACGCTTCTTGACCAGTTTGCCTATCCCAATAATGGTACAGGTACTTTGTACGAACGTGCGGCAGCTTACATTAGAGAACGTGGCGGGAAAGTGAATTTGGAATCTCCTGTGAAACGTGTAGTTCAGGATGCGTCAGGCAAAGCCACTGGAGTCGAATTGAAGGATGGAAGGATTATAACAGCTGACAGAGTTGTATCGACAATGCCTCTAACCCTAATGATTAGAGGACTACAGAATGTATCAACTGATGTGCTACAGTCTGTTGAAAAGTTGTATTTCCGCAACACTATTTTGGTTTATTTGGAGGTAGATTCTATAGAACTGTTCAAAGATAACTGGATTTATGTTCATTCACCAGAAGTAAGGCTTGGTCGTATCACCAATTTTCGTAATTGGAGTAAAGAGTTAAACCGTGACAAAAAAACCACTATTCTGTGCATAGAATATTGGGCATTCGACAATGAATCAATTTGGAAGGATCAGGATAAAAACATTGCTGAACTGGCTAAAAAGGAAGTTCGTATTCTGAAGTTGATTCCAGAAAAGATAAAAATTTTTAATACTTACACACTGAGAGTTCCAAAATGTTACCCTGTGTACGAAACGGGTTATCAGGTTTACCTGAAAAAAGTAGAAAATTATCTTGACATGGTTGAAAACCTAATCCCTGTTGGTCGTTACGGAGCTTTCAAGTATAACAATCAAGATCATTCAATTCTGATGGGGATTCTCGCTGCCAAAAAAATATCAGAAGGTTTGGATATAGATCTATGGAAGATCAATACAGATACAGAATATCAGGAGGAGGCTCGTATTAAAGATGTTTTGATACAATAATTTTAATAGAAATCGAAGGTAATATTTGGAACATTAATACTGAGGAAAAATACCATGAAGAAAACGAAGAATGATCTAAAATCATTTCCCGATCTATCATCTTTCAAAACTTATACTAAGCATCAAATTAACAGGGTGTTAAGCGATGATTTGTTTTGGCTTTTTCTTGTTTGCTTTTCGCTCAGATTATTATTTTATTCTAACTATTCAAATACTGATGGTTGGTTTCCTGACACTAAATCATATTTGAATCATAACTCAAATATTCTTTTAGGTCAAATTGATGTTTTAAGAACACCTGGTTATCCTTATTTAATAGATTTTATTCGACTTTTCGGAACTGAACACCTACTTTATAATATAAAATTAGCACAATGTATAATTTCGTTCTTGACTATAATAATCTTTTACAGAATTCTTACTTTCATATTAAAAAATAGAAGAGTTGTTTTTTTTACTACAATAGTATTTAGCATAACACCTTCAATATCTAATTTGGATGTGTGTGTTCTAACTGAATCTCTTTCACTAAATGCAGTTGTCATATTTCTATATTTAATAATTTCTTACTTAAAAGAACCCAAATATTATAAAACTGCCATAATTGCATTGTATGTATTTTTTCTTATAATGTTACGACCATCGTTTATTTATCTGATAATTTTAATGTTGATATTTTGGATATTAAGGGCTCTTTTATATAAGTCAGAATGGAAACTAAACCTATTAGGGATAACTACATCCATTGTTAGTATATTTCTCATTGGGGGATATTCACAATTGAATTATATAAATAATGATTTCAATGGTATAACAGCAGTTTCAGTGCGCAATCAAATTCAGAATATCATAACCTATAACATTTACGAAAATGGAAATGATCCTGAAATCACTGAAGCAATTAAAAATGGTAGTGATTTTACATACTCTTATACTAGAATGTCAGAATTTGTACAAAATTGTATTTTAAATAATCCATCAATTTACATAAGGAAAACTCTAATGAAGATTATTGACCTAAGCCAAGCAACAACTGTTATCATGCTTGCTAAATTTAAAAATGGGTTGTTGGGAATTCCAAATCTTATATCAAATTTATTCTCAATAAGTTTTTTAAATTTATACTTCATAATATTACTTGATTTTGTATACATTATTGTTCGATGGATAAAAACAAAGCAAATATCCTGGTTGAAATTAGTTTTATGGTTATTTATTGCTGGTCAATTTGCAACGATAATATTCGGTTCTTTTACTGAATATCAAAGGCTTTTTGTGCCAGTTCTGCCTTGTATTATTATCATATTGTTTAGTTATATAGATATGGTGTTTTCTTCTATTGATCCATCAAAACTTAGTAAATACACAAAGTCTACATTTGAAATAAATTGAATACAGGAATATATAAAAGTGAATGAGTTATCGACTTACATTTTATATCATGGTCATCTTAAAGAAGTAAATCCAATTTTAAACACCATGAACCTTGGGCTTATGTGTTCTAGAGATGAGGCTTTTGGCCGTGTAACCATCAAATATATGCTTAATTGCCTGCCTGTAATTGCAAGCCAATCAGGAGCTAACGAAGAACTTGTGAAAGATGGATTCAATGGAACTTTATATAATTTATCTGCAGCTGAAGAGCTGGCATAAAAAATTGAATTTTTCATCAATAAGCCAAAATTCTTAAAAACAATGGGAGATACAGCTTATAAATATGCTTTGGATAATTTTACCTCAAAGAAAAATACAGATGCTGTTTATAAAATAATTTCAGAACTTATTAATTGATTTGCACTTGCGAATCTAAACCAAGATAAAAAGATTAATTTACTAGAAAGCTATTAAATTTTATGTGTGGAATTTCAGCTGTTTATAAATATGATATCATAACTGAAGAAGACAAGTCTAAACTTCTGGCGATGAATCAGGAAATGCACTATCGGGGTCCTGATGACAATGGAATTTGGTATGATGAGAAATGTGGCATGGCTCAAACCCGTTTATCCATCATTGGTTTGGAAAAAGGCAAACAACCTTTATTTAATGAGGATAAATCTTTGGTATTAATCTGCAATGGAGAAATTTATAACTATATAGAACTAAAACAGGAACTACTCAAAAAAGGACATTCATTTTATTCTGAAACAGATAGTGAAATGATTCTTCATTTATACGAAGAATACGGAAATGAGTGTTTAACCCATTTACGTGGGCAATATTCTTTTTGTCTTTGGGATTCAAATAAAAAACAACTTTTTGCAGCTCGTGACAGAATAGGTGAAAAAACACTTTACTACGCCCAAATTCCAGATGGAATTGTATTCAGTACGGAATTAAAAGCAATATTGAAAAACTATATTGAAAAACCTCAAGTTAATCTGGAACAATTGGCAGCCCCCATTAGATACACCTCTCCAACAAGCAAAAAAGATACTTATATCGACCAGATTAAACGCGTAGAACCAGGACAATATTTATTAGTTGATAATAGTGGCCTTCGAAAATATTCTTATTGGAAAAGAAAAACAGTATCATCTTTTAAAGGAAATTTTGAAGAAGCAAAGCAAGAAACATTGCGTCTAATACGCGAGTCTGTAGATATCAGTTTAAGAAGTGATGTGCCTATAGCCATCATGTTAAGTGGAGGAATTGATTCAAGTGCCCTTGCTGCATTGGCAAAGGAAAGTGGGCGAGAAGTTCATACCATTACCGCAGGTTATAAAGGTAAGCATGATAGTGATGAGCGTGATGTAGCCAAACGATTTGCAAAAGAAAAAGGCTTAATATATCATGAAGTAGAACTGGATGAAAATGATTTTAAAAACAGCTTTAATGAATTTACACAATATATCGACGAACCCATTACAGACGCGGCCGCTATAGCACAATGGGCCTTATACAAAAAAGTAAAGAGTCTTGGGTTTAAAGTTTTACTAGGAGGTATGGGGGGGGATGAATTATTTTATGGTTATCCTTATTGGAATAGCATGGCCGAATCATTAAAAATTCACCGCCAACATCAGAATTTATTTCCATGGACCGGCATTGAAAAGAAAAAAGCTTATTTCAAATTCATGCTTAAAAATCTCAAATATGTATTGTATGCAGGATATCCCCGAAAAATTGCTGATAGTACTCTCGGCTTTTGGATGTACGATGATTACAATAAATTTGCAGATTCAGCCTCTTTTATTTGGGATAAAGAAGATTTTAAATTTAGTGATCTAAACCTACATTACGCATTTGGAAATTCAGAACCAGGAAAAGAGTTAGATTTAGTCTATGATTTTAGTTTTTCTCATATTATGACCATGGCCTATTTATATTTATCAGATCGTGAGGGTATGGGGAATTCAATAGAAATACGATCTCCTTTACTCGATTATAAACTAGTTGAATTTGTTTCTTCTTTACCAATTGATATAAAATATAAAAAAGGTCAGCCTAAATATTTTATGAAAGAAGTATTAAAAGGAATAATCCCTGATTACATTTTATTTGGACAAAAACGTGGGTTTACCCCTCCCTACTCTTTTATTAAAGATGTTGTTGATAATTATAAGTACCAGTTTTTTAATGCAGACCATAAATTTTATAACTCCATATTAGCTGATAGAATTCTTACTTTAAATTTAAAAAAATAATTATTATTAGCATTCTAAAAATATTATGCCAAAACTTTCAATAATTACAATTAATTACAACAATGCCCCTGGCCTTCGTAAAACCATTGAAAGTGTTATTACCCAAACTTCAGAAGACTTTGAATACATTGTTATTGATGGAGCCTCTACCGATGATAGTGTTAATGTTATTAAGGAATACGATACCCAAATTTCGTATTGGATCAGTGAACCAGACACGGGTATTTACAATGCCATGAATAAAGGCATAGTTAAAGCAAAAGGAGAGTATTGTCAGTTTTTGAATTCGGGCGATTGTCTTGCCACTCCTAATATAACGGAAAAGATGTTAGCTGATATGCCTGATTGTAGTTTTTTAACAGGAGATATGCAAATAATGCGTAATGGTAAAAAAGTTAAATGGAAGGGAGAACGAATGGAAGAAATTTCATTTAGGACACTCTACAGCGGCTCAATTAACCATTCACCAACTTATATCAAAACAAGTTTATTTAGTAAATATGGTTTATATGACGAGTCATTAAAAATTGTTTCTGATTGGAAGTTTTTTATAATTGCAATTGTTTTAAATAATGAGCCGATAATTTTAAAAAAATTGACTGTTACAAACTTTGATTTAGAGGGGATAAGTAATATTAATTCATCCTTAAAAATACAAGAACGAAAACAGGTTCTACAAGAGTTAATACCAAATCTTATTTTAAAAGATTATAAGGCGTTTGGAAAAGAATATAAAAAACTACAAAGAATAAATAATAATCGATTTTTTGCAAATTTTTTTGAAATCACATACCGATTACTTAATAAATGGGATAAAGTTAAACGCTCTTAATTTTTGATGAAATGATAAAAAAATCTAAAAATATAATAGTAAAAGATAAGCCAATCTTTGTCACTCAACCATCTTTGCCAGAATTAGCCCTATTTATTCCATACCTCGAGCAAATATGGGACAATAAAATTCTCACCAACAACGGTCCTTTTCATCAACAACTTGAAAAAGAATTAGCAGATTTTTTGGGTGTTCCTCATATTTCTCTTTTTACCAATGGCACATTGGCTTTGGTCACTGCCTTGCAAGTTATGG
>JAOZUV010000257.1 GCA_029938505.1 Bacteroidales bacterium
AAATCCTTATAAAAGGCAAACTTATTAATATGCTTGAAAAAATAATGTACAGGAGTAAAACCGTTGTCTTTAAATAATTCAGCTTCATTTTCTGGATTGTATTTTTCACAAAATTCAAATAAATGCTTAAACATACGGCTTGCTGCACCAGAGGCTGGAACAAATTTTAACACACTTTTATCTGCTTTAATATGCTCATAATTATTAACCATATGATTCACCTTGTCTTCCGAAAATCTTATCAAGCCGTGACCAATGGTTGCAGCAGCATGCAATTTAGTAGGAGGGAAGCCTTTCTTGAAATTCTCAATCTGGCTGTTAATTTTATCTATATCAATGCCTTTTGATTTGATTTGTTTGAGATCTTTATCGGTAAACATGCTTTATTTGTTTTTTTGACTTAATTGTATAAAAGTAAAATATTTGCTAAAAGAAATAACAAATCACAAGCAACAAATTATAAACAAATTTCAATGACCTAAAAATCAATGACAAAACTGTTTTGAGTTTTAAATTTGTGATTTGGAATTTTATTTATTCATGCTAATAATTTTTCTTAATCTTAAAATTCAAATTATTGCAAAAAGCTGTATATTTGCCATCCATTTGCCCAGATGGTGAAATTGGTAGACACGCCAGCTTGAGGGGCTGGTGACCTTAAGGTCGTGCAAGTTCGAGTCTTGTTCTGGGCACAGAAAACATTGATAAATGATAATTGGTTATTTTTTATTGGAGGTAATCAATTATCATTCAACTATTATCAATTGGTACAGATTCCGTTTAATTTAAACTCACAAATGGAAAATTATATAGGGTATTTATAATATGAGAGGTCGCTTCACATTCATTATTTTTATCCTTTTTTGTACTATTCTGGCGTATTCCAATAATGCAATTATTACCGATTCTTATAAATCTAGCTATCGATTTCCCTTCATAAAAAGTGCGACTACTGATGAACAACGTACCAATTATGTGATCCAACAAATTTCTTTTGACAATTCAATTTCCTTTTTAGATGTTCATTTAGAGTTTGTGTACTCCATAAAAGTTCAGATAAATCGTTTAAAAAATCATAAGTCTGAATTAAATTTGACTTTATCAATAGCTACAGTTTCAGGAGATACGCGCATTCAGCAAGTGGATGTTTCAACACACTTATCGCCCACTATTTGTACCTTCGAGTACGTTTTGTTCAATAAACAATCGGGTAAAGTGTATAAGCAGGAAATGCTTTATCAAGAATTGAAAAACGGAAGCTTACATATTAAACATATAGTTCCTGCAAATTTAAATAAGGATGAATTTGGATTGGAGTTTTACGGCTTGAAATTTTATCATTCAAAGCTTGATGTGATCCGTCTTAAATCTTTCGTTTCCTTGATAGAAGATTATTATGCTTCCGCTCGTTTGGCTGATTCTTTACTTTTTAAGGCTGATAAATGGCGTCCCGATAATGAGAAGGAATTGCTGTTTAATTATTTTAAAATCAATGAATTTAAGCGAGTATGCTCCCTTATTGAAAGCAAAAATTTTAGTGAATCACTAAATTTAAAAAAACATGATCCTGCACATTTATTGACAAAAATTGATAATCTTTCGGCTACGAAACGCCGTTTGCAAACCTTGTTAAATGAAGGTGTGAAATCTTCAAAATTGTATTTCCCAAATGAGACTGTTCTGGCTCAACAAATTGTTAATTGTCAGCGTGAGTACGAAGGATTTCTAGAGGGTACAGATTTTAATAATACCCATTTTTTGGATGAGCTTTCGCAGATTAATTATTCAAATGTTTGGTTTTTTAACATTCACTCTTTTTTTGTTAAAGACTTAACTAAAAGGCAACAAGCTCAGGTAAATGAGTATTTTGAGCGTTTTGTGAAAGCATTACGAAATGTTCACAGAACTGTGGCTGAACAAATGCTAGAGTCGAAGAAATTTGTGCAGGCTAATATTCACATCGAGAATGCGAAACATTTGCGTAAATCTTTTACTGATAATGATAAAAAGATACTGGCGGATCTGCAAAGCAAGGCGGTTTATGGCTTGTATAATTCCTATTTAAGTATTGCTAATCGTGCTTTATCAGTTCTAAATGTGGATTTGGCTAGGCAATATCTTGATAAAGCTCAAGATTACCAGAAGCAAAACAGGCGGTTTATTTCAGGTGATGATGCTATCAAAAAAGCCTATAACCAATTAATACGACAGCTTATTTCGAAGGCTGTGGGCTTAAAAAAACAAGAGGAATTTCCTGAAGCAACTTCCTTGTTATTGGATGCTATTAATATCTGCAATGGAATTAAAGCAATTGATCTAGAGCAAAAAATAAAAATTGAGCTGCACGATATTTATAAACTTGAATCATTTCAGATCATGAAATTGAATGATAAAAAATTACTTACCACTGATGCTGTTGAAGAAGAGGGTATCCAAAATGAATTGATTCGTTTAAAAGGCAGTCAGCAAATCATATTAAATCAAATAGAAAGACTAAATAGAGAATAATTGAAGACAAATAAGAATGTTCTTATATTTGCTTTTCGAAATAAATTGTATGTGTTGAAGTAATGATATCGATTGTGTCAAAAATCTAGTTATTCTTAAACACCTTAACATCTAAACATATAAAAACATGAAGCAACGCTTATTATTAATTAGTAATTCGACCAATGCAGGCGAAGCATATTTAGGCTGGCCACAAGAATTTATTGTAGATTTTTTAAAAAATACTGATGTAAAACGAATCCTATTTATTCCTTATGCAGGAGTTGGGTTAAATGAAGAGAGTTTAGAAAAGTCATTTGACGATTATGAAACTCGGGTAAATAGTGTTTACCAAAAGTTGGGTTACGAGATTTATTCTATCCATAAAGAAGCCGATCCTCAAAAAGCAATTGCCGAATGTGAAGCGATTGCAGTGGGTGGTGGAAACACTTTTCATTTGTTCTATATGATGCATAAATTAAACCTTATGAAGCCACTTGCAAAACGTGTTGAAAATGGACTTCCATTTATGGGTTGGAGTGCTGGTTCAAACATCGCTTGTCCGAGCTTGAAAACAACCAATGATATGCCCATTATTGAGCCTGCATCTTTCGATGGTTTAAACTTTATTCCTTTCCAAATAAATCCTCATTATTTAGATGCTAATCCTGAAGGTCATGGAGGGGAAACTCGTGAGCAACGGATCGAAGAGTTTTTAGTTGTAAATAAGGAGATGACTGTTGTTGGTTTAAGAGAAGCAACTCTATTGAGAGTAGAAGGGGAGAAGATGGAATTGTTAGGAAAACGCCCGATGAGAGTCTTTAAATTTGGACAAAAACCAGTAGAAATCGCCATAAATTCGGATATAAGTAGCTTCTTAAAGTAAAAAATTAGATAATCTCGATTAAACACTGGGAATTAAAATAATAAAAAGAGTGATTGACAGAATGTCAGTCGCTCTTTTTTGGTGTATTTACTTCTTTCTGTTGATTTACTTCTTTTTTTGTCTAAGATTTTTACTTAGATAATTTTATAGCAAATTAGTGAGTGCTATATATTTATTTTTTTCAAGATTAGTGAAAATATAATTTTTTTGTAGATCAAATCAGTTTCAAATATTTGATGAAAATTAAATCTGATTTTAGAAAAGTTTATAAAAAGATATGACCTAGTTTATGCTGATTTTTTTTGTTGAAATTAATATTTATAAAAAATTATTTTGAGTATTTTGAGCTGAGGATTTGCTTTTAAATTGAAGCGTTTTTTTAATGTAAGTTTTGAAATGAAATTTAGATAAAAATTGCAACTAATTTAGATGCCAAAATGATCCATTTTTATCTTACTTTTTTGACGAGATTTATTATCAAAAATGGATGAAGAAATTGTATGAAATTGTATGAAATTTTAGCTTAAAATGAAGTGAATATCTAGTCTGAAACTATTTTTTTTCCTTTGAAAAAAGAAGTGCAAAATATCTTGATCCCGAAAAAATGAGAGCCGATCCGATACCAGTATATATGATTGCGAGATATGATTTTGGGATGGATGAAAGTCGTAAACTAATTCCAAGACTCATCATAAAAATGATTAAAAAATAGCTTTTCCACGACATAAATCCGAAAACACAGGGTTTCATAGGCATTTCAGCAATGCGTTTTAAATTTTTTGACACTACCCTCGAAAAGCCAAAAAAGTGGATTAGAAGTCTTAATATGAGCCCAAATAGGGCAAGAATGAGTAGGAGGAAAGTGCTTTCATCCGTTAACCACGT
>JAOZUV010000258.1 GCA_029938505.1 Bacteroidales bacterium
ATTGATAAATAATCTATACGTAAGGTTTTCAGAATCCTGTATAACAAAAGAATCATCTGTTAAACCCAATTGAACAAAAACATCCCATGCTTCAGAATAGCCACACCTTCTGATAGTTCCTCTAAACATGGTTTGAATACTTTTCAGCCCATATATTTCACGATACTTAAGTGAATCACGATTAGGATAAATTTCAAACTTCCCATAATCCAATATTTCAGCTTCTTCAATACGACTAAATAATTTGTGATAAGGAATATATTTAAATCGGCCATTATGGAGAAACTGAGAGACCCCCTGACCAGCTAATATTACATTTCGGGGATTCCAGGTGAATTTATAATTCCAAGGATTATTGTCGAACTCAGGAGCAACTAAACCACCTGTTGAGGATTCGAAATTAATAATTTTACCACCTTGATCTTTAATTCTGTCAATAATCTGCATAGCAGACATATGATCAATTCCAGGATCCACCCCTATTTCATTAAGCATAATTATATTTTTGGCTTTTGCCTCATCATTTAATGCTTTAACTTCCAGAGTCACATAAGAGGCTGTTACCATATTTACGCCATAATCTAAACAGTCTTTGGCTACCAAATAATGAAATCGTGCAGGAAGCATTGATATCACAATATCAGAACTGTCAATTTCTCTTGCTCGCATTTCTTCATCAGAAACATTAAACATAAAAGCTTCTCCCCTCTCATGTCCCATGATTTTACGCTTAGCTAGCTCTACATTCATATCGCCAACTACTACTTTCCAATCAAACTCAACAGCATGATCAAGTAGATATTTTATTAAACTAGAGGAGCTTAAACCCGCACCTAAAACTAAAATCCGTTTCATTTTTTATGTATTAAAATTAAGGCTGCTAATTAAAAGATTTTTTTTAAAACAAAAGGAGGAAATTCCTTAAAATTCCTCCCTTTTCATTAATAAATAAATACTCTAAATAAGATAAGCTATAAGTATTCTTGAATGTATTCGAAATCAGGAGTTAACTCACCACGATGCAATATGGTTGCTTTTTTGATCGGTGGTGGTAAGTTTAATAATTCAAATGGAACTTTATAATCTGCTACTGCGATACCTTTCACATATTTAAACAATGCATCTCCAAATGAAATAGAGGATTCGCGAGGTAATTCACTTGGTAAAATATCTACAGACATAATCAACAAACCATCGCCTTCAAATCCCATCTTTGGTTCACGAGTAAAAGGATTGTAAACAAAAACAGGATCTTCAATCTCAGTTCCAATATGTGTACACTCAATCGAACCACCAGGATCACAAGTGATATCACCAATAACCTTTAATTTTGGTTCTCCTTCTTTGTATAAATTTTCCAAATAATTCTTAGTAATAATTCGAGGATAGCGATCATCCCAATACATGCAATTCATTAAAATGGATAAATGAGGAATATATTGTTCAAAATCACTTTTAAATAGCTCTGGATATTTATAATAAGTCTCCAGTTCAAATTCTGCTGCATCATCTTTTGGAACAGATAAATGTTCTTCCTTAAATACTATTTTATAAACTTCATTTGTAGAATGATCCTGATTTTTTATCTCAAGCAATTCAGCAGGAGTAATTTCCTTGATTGGAAGTAAACTGGCTATTTCTTGTGCACCCATTGAAACATTCCCATAACCAGTGAAGCCAATAATTAGTGGAGATATCTCTTTTGGCAAACCATTTTTAGTAATCTCCAAACCAATTTTAGAAATTGCTTCTTTAGCCTCATCCAAGGAATTATATTTATGTGATTGCTTTAAGTGTTCAAAAGGAGTATTTACACCTTTTGATTTCATCCTTTGCCCTAAAGACCAAAACGAATTGATCATTCCAGCTAAACCTGCATACTTCCCAAAAAATATTAAGCGTTTACCCTGATCGTCAACAATACGTTCATACTCAATCAATGTACATTTTTTAGCCATCATCTGTTTCAACATTGGCATATTGTAGGATTGGCCTTTTATAACATGTGAAAAAAAGATGTAGGTTTTTTCATCCTCAAAAAAAGAAATTGGCATTTCCTTTACCCCAAAAACGACAGGGGCTTTACTTAAATCATTTGTAAGTACAGCCCCTGCTTTTATAAATTCTTCATCTGCAAATATTCGCTTAGCAGATTCTTCAACTATTATTTCTAGTTTATGCTTTTCGATTAAATCTTTAGCATGCTTTGGAGTAATTGCAACACGACGTTCCATCACATATTTGTCTTCATGTCTGACACCTATTATTTTATTCATTCTTCTATTCTTCTTAATAATAATTTGAACAAAGCAAACATACAAAAAATGCCCCATAGCCCAAAGTTCTGAAACAGTTTTCTTGTTCAAGAAACATCAACTATTTAGCATTTCAATATTGGTATAAGTAATTTTTTCTAATCCAAATTTTAACAACTTCTTTTATAAAAATACAAGCCCAATTTTTTATTTTTTCGTACCTTTGCACGCTTAAGTTAGTTCGCAGAAAATCAAAAACATAACAATACTCAATATTTAAAGAAAATTATAAATGACAAAGCAGAAACATGTTTACCTATTCGGAGATAAAACTGCTGAAGGTGACAAAACAATGAAAAATCTTTTAGGTGGTAAAGGAGCAAATTTAGCAGAAATGTGTTTAATTGGCGTACCTGTTCCACCCGGATTTACAATTACTACAGATACTTGTACTGAATACAATAAATCAGGAAAAGATGCGGTTGTAGCACTTATAAAAGAAGAAGTTGAAGCAGCTGTTGCAAATGTTGAAAATATTATGGGTACAGAATTTGGAAGCAACGAAAACCCTTGCTTACTTTCTGTACGTTCTGGAGCAAGAGTTTCTATGCCCGGAATGATGGATACTGTTTTAAACTTAGGAATGAACGATAGCTCTGTTGAAGGACTTATAGCAAGAACTGGCAATGCTAGATTTGCTTGGGATTCTTACAGACGTTTTGTTCAAATGTTTGGTGGTGTCGTTTTAGGTGTTGGCGCACTTTCAAAAGAAGACCATGATCCGTTTGAAGAAATTATTGAAGATATTAAAGATGCAAAAGGTGTTGAATTAGATACAGATTTAGATGTTGATGATTTAAAACAAATGGTTGCTGATTTTAAAGCTGCTTGTGTTAAGCAAACAGGTCAACCTTTCCCTGAAAATCCATGGGATCAACTTTGGGGTAGTGTTACTGCTGTATTCGATAGCTGGATGAACCCAAGAGCTGCATATTACAGAAACATGCACGGTTACCCAGCAGAATGGGGAACTGCTGTTAACGTTCAAGCGATGGTTTATGTTAATATGGGTGATAATTCCGGAACCGGTGTCGCATTTACAAGAGATGCTGCAACAGGCGAAAATGTTTTTAACGGTGAGTATTTGATCAATGCTCAGGGTGAAGATGTTGTTGCTGGTGTAAGAACTCCACAACAAATTACCTTAGAAGGTTCAAAAAAATGGGCTGTTTTAGCAGGTGTTTCTGAAGATGAAAGAAAAGCTAATTTTCCGTCTTTAGAAGAATTAATGCCAAGTATTTATAATGAGTTAAATGAAACTCAAAATATTTTAGAAAAACATTATAAAGATATGCAAGATTTAGAGTTCACCATTCAAGATGGTAAACTTTGGATGCTACAAACTCGTAATGGCAAACGTACAGCCGCTGCAATGGTAAGAATTGCAATGGAACTGCTTGAAGCAGGTATGATTGACGAGAAAAAAGCCTTATTGATGCAAGAGCCAGGCAAACTGGACGAATTACTACACCCTGTTTTTGATGGTAAAGCAATCAAAGCTGCAAAAGTATTGGCCAAAGGATTGCCTGCATCTCCAGGTGCTGCAACCGGACAGATTGTATTCTTTGCTGATGAAGCCAACAAATATCCTGTATCAATACTGGTTCGTGTTGAAACATCACCTGAGGACTTAGAAGGAATGAATATTGCAAAAGGTATTTTAACTGCTCGTGGAGGAATGACTTCTCATGCTGCTGTTGTTGCCCGTGGAATGGGTAAATGTTGTGTTTCTGGTGCAGGTTCTGTTCAAATAAATTACAAAACCAGGGTAATGACCATCGAAGGAAAAGAGTACACAGAAGGTGACTGGATTTCATTAAATGGTAGTACCGGTGAAGTTTATGATGGTAAAATTGGTACCAAAGGAGCTGAACTAAGTGGTTACTTTGGTGACATCATGAAACTTGCCGATAAATACAGAACCATGAAT
>JAOZUV010000016.1 GCA_029938505.1 Bacteroidales bacterium
TGATGCATTGTCATTTTTATTACAAGCTCCTAAAACAACCACTGAAAGTAATAGTATAAATAATATTTTTTTCATACAGTTTGATTTTTTTAATTTTGTGCAAACTTAATAAATTATAGCATTGTGAATACTATTTACGAATATAATTATTTTAAATACAGTCTGAAAAAGAGTATTACAAATCAAGATGAATTTTATTATGATGGACGGAAGAAATAGAAAAGACCTAGAGATTGGACAATCTGTTGAAATTGTTTTAAAGAAAGATCAACGTTCAGGGGCATTAACAACTGGTATAATAAAACGAATATTGACCAAATCAGCCAATCACACACATGGTATTAAAGTAGAATTAGAATCGGGTGATATTGGCCGAGTTAAAAATATCTTATGAGTTTTAGTCCATTTATTTAAGCCATATACCATAACTATTCAGGCACAATAAAATGATAACCCACTCCTTTCAAGGTTAAAATTTCAATGCGCGTATCAACCGAAAGATGATCTCGTAATTTACGGATATAAACATCCAAATTGCGGGAGTTAAAATAAGAATCATCACCCCAAACACTTATCAAAAGTAATTTTCTTTTAACGGTTTGATTTTGATGAGCAGCCAATACATTTAAAACTTGAGATTCGCGAGAGGAAAGCTTAATTATTTTATCATTAAATCTTAATTCAAACTTGCTGGCTAGAAATCGTATATCTCCAAATAGAATTTCCTCATTTTTTCCATTACTTTTTGAACTCCCTTGTGTATTTGCTAATTGTAATTGGTTTTGAATGCGAACAATCAATTCCTTTACGCTAAAAGGCTTTTTAACATAATCATTACCTCCACTTTCAAATCCTTTGACAAGATCATCTGTTGCAATTTTAGCCGTCAAATAAATAATAGGTAAATAAGGGTAGAGATTCTTAATTTGTCTTCCAAGACTCAATCCATCAACATTTGGAAGCATAATATCCAACACACAAATATCAGGCATGAAATTTTTAAAAGCATTCACAACCAATGCTCCATCAGTAATCCACAATACATCAAAGCCTTGGTTTTCCAATGTGTCCTTAACTATTTTACCAAGGAAAGGCTCGTCTTCAACATATAAAATCTTATGCTTCATTATTCAATAATAGGGATTGTTAAAACAAATTCGCATCCACCTTCTAATAAATTTTGAACCCTTATACTCCCTTTGTGATGTTGCATCACCAATTTAGCATAATTCAGTCCCAAACCATAACCCTTTACATTATGCCGGTCGTTAGCAGGCACTCTGAAAAACTTATCGAAAACTTTATCGATGTATTCCTCAGGTATTCCAGGTCCATTGTCTTTAACCGAAATCACAAAATTCGAAGAATTAAGGCTTAAATTCAAATTTATGTTTACGTACTCAACAGCATATTTCATACTGTTGTCAATTAAGTTTAAAAGCACTCCTTGCAGGTGAATTTTATCGACCATAGCATTTGCTTCATCTATTTCAGACTTAAACTGAAGACTTGCCCCATTATTATTAAGTCTGTAATATTGAGATTTAATAACAGATTCAATAAGATTATTTAGGTTTATTTTTTCTGGGAAAAACAATTCATTTCCGTTTTCCATAACAGAATTGTTCAGTACTTTAGACACTAATAAATCTAAACGATTCATCTCCTGTAACGACATTTCCAAATATTCCTGAACCACTGCCGGATCTTTTTTCATTTCAAAATCAAGCAAGGCCTCCAATGCCACTTTTACAGTGGCAACAGGAGTTTTAAGCTCATGGGTAATATTACTTATAAATTCATTTTTAATATGTAAAAGCTTTTTTTGCTTTTTAATATTTAAATGTGAAATGCGAAAAGAAGCTAGGGTTATCAATAACAGAATAATTGCAAAAAGGATTTGTGGAATAATAGATGCAAACAAATGGGATTGATATTTTTGTACGTTTGCCGAAAATGATTTATCAAAAACGCGGCTATAAAGCATAATTCCATCTCGACTAGCTTGAATTTTATTTTTTCCTGAAATCCAGCTCAAACTGAAATCAAATTCATTTTTCTGCAAATAATTTATAAAAGAATTTTTTAAAACTAAAGTATCTGCTCTTGATCTAAAAAACGAAGCCCTCCCCGACCTGCCATGATACATCCCCTCAATGCGCTTAACAAACAAACCTACTCCTTGATATAAATAAGATTGAGTGGTATCCATAGATACGTTGAAACGTGTGTAAGAAGAGTCCACTTTTTGAAGTGAATCGAGATTGTTCATGTCAATTATATTCACTCTTTCAAGATGTCCCTTTGCATCAAAAGATCTGATAATGGTTTTATCTTTTTGTGAACCATCTTTAAATGTTGAATCATTGCTGTATTTTGCAACAATCGGATTTCCACTACTATCATTTAAAATGGGATTTATTAAATGAGTCGACAACAATGAATCAATCATCATTCGCTCTGAAGCCTCAAAGCCTCGCCTTAATTCTCGATATAATGACCTCTCTTCATCCTCAAACTGCCCCATAAGCCAGTATAAAACAAAAAGCGTGAGAAGTAGCTGACTTAAAGCCATTAAAAAAACAACCAGATTATTTTTTAAGATTTTCATATTGTAAATAATGTAAACAAAAATAACTTAAATGATAAAAAAGCAAACATAAATTAACCTTAATTAACCTTAATTAGGCTTTTCTTAACCTTAGAAAAGCTACTCCCAATTACCTTTGGCTAATCATTACAATAAAGTATTTTCGACACTAAATCAATTAAAAAAGATAATTAATTACAAAATTTATTAATCATGAAAAAAATTATTCTAACCATTTGCGTCATAAGTTTTGGCATTAGTCTTTTAGCTCAACAAGCTAAAACCCAAGGAGAAGTAGAATATTTGGAGACTATGAAAATAAACATCCGATTTGAGGGCATGACCGAACAAATGAAAGAAAGAATGCCTAAAGAAAGAAAATCAAAACAAATTCTTTATTTCAACGAAGAAGCTTCAAGTTACCAAGCTTCAAAAGAGCAAGCTGAAGAGAACGTTCCTGGCAGAAGAGGAAGAGGAAGAGGAATGCGAATGATGATGGGTGGTCAGTCTGGGGATAATAAGGTTTATCTAAATTTTAAAGACAATCTAAAAATTGAACAAAAAGAATTTATGACTCGTATTTTTTTAATTACGAGTGAACCTGAAAATGGCAAATGGAAACTCACTGGCAATCAGAAAATGATATTGGACTTTCCTTGCCAGGAGGCCACTCAAATTACTGAAAAGGACACTATTAGTGCTTGGTTTACACCAGCTATTCCTGTATCGGCCGGACCATCAAATTATGTAAATTTACCCGGTTTGGTTTTAGAAGTAAACTTAAATAATGGCAAAAGAATGATCGTTGCACAAAAAATAAATTTTAAACAAATTGATAAAAAGTTAATTACTAAACCAAAAAAAGGGAAAAAGGTTAGCAGAGCAGAATTCAAAAAAATAGTGGATGATAAAATGGAGGAAATAGGAAAAGAAAATAATGGTGAACAAACAGTAATAAAATTGTATAGACATTAATTTATCCCATTTAATAAAAATTTATTGCTTTTTATCTTTCAAATTTAAAAATTATAAAACACTGAAATGAAGAAACTATTTGCTTTAATCCTTTTGTTAAGCAGCAGCTATACCTATGCACAATCTACTCTTAAGGGTGTTATTGTTAACGAAGAAGGAAACCCTTTAATATATGCAACTGCTGTATTATTAGACCCTACCGATTCTACCATGTCATATTATGGAGTGAGTGATGAAAATGGTGAATTTTTAATGAGAAATGTCAAAAAAGGAACATATATTTTGCAAACAGGATTTATGGGATATCAATCCTATTTTAATACTATTGATTATCCAATAACACCTAATAATGATTTGGGAGTTATTGCGATGCTTCCTAAAACCCAAACCTTGAATGAGGTTCAGGTTACGGGCATTCGCATTCCTATATTAATTAAAAAAGATACCGTGGAATATATTTCCAGTGCATTTAAAACTAAAACGGATGCCTCTGCTGAAGAATTACTTAAAAAACTTCCAGGAGTTGAAATTGATCGTGCAGGAAATATTAAAGCTCAGGGCGAAGATGTAACCAGAGTATTGGTAGATGGAAAAGAATTTTTCAGTAGCGATCCTACAGTAGCTACTAAAAATCTTCCGGCTGATGCCATCGATAAAGTTCAGGTTTATAATAAAAAATCGGATGAAACTGAACTCTCGGGCATTGAAGACGGGAGCTATTCTAAAACCATTAATATGATTCTGAAAGATGGTAAAAAATCAGCCATGTTTGGTGATGTTACTGGAGGTTATGGAAGTGATGAACGTTATCAAGCGGGAGCAAAATTATTCCGATTTACCAAAACAAATCAGTTTGCAGCCCTTGGGATGGTAAACAACATCAATAAGTCCGGCTTTTCTTTTCAGGATTATTTAGATTTTCAGGGAGGACTTCAAAGCTTGATGGCTGGTGGCGGAGGAAGAGCCCACATTGGCTTGGATGATGACAGCAATATGCCTGTTGATTTTGGTCAAAGTATAAATGGACTTGTAAGTTCAGCGGCAGCAGGATTAAATTTCACCCACGAAGCCAGAATAAATAATCGATTTAATATTAGTTATTTGGGCAATGGTTCAAATAAAAGCGTAGAAGAATCAACCTTCACTCAGAATTATTCAGACGATGGCAGTTTTACGCAAGATAAAGATGTAGATCAGGATAGTAAAAACCGTACTCACCGATTAAATTATACCTGGAGAAACCGTATTGATCCCACTCAAAATTTAAGTGTTTTTGGGGGAGCGAGTTTAAGTAATGGTTCTAGTAATAAAATTTCATTCACCGAAAGTTTTGCGGATGATGCTTTAATGAATGACTTATACAGCACCAGTAATGATGAATCAAACAGCCTCAGTGCCAATACCAGAGCAACCTATCTTAAAACAGGCAAAGGCAGTTTAAAACTATTTAAAATTAATGCCAATGTTTCCTATTCCGAGAGTCTTTCGGAAGCTGAATGGGAAGATATTACCCGTTTTTTGAGTACTAGTGAGCAATACATTGATCAGCGTTATCAGGAAGATGATAATAGTACACTAACATATTCTACCAAATCATCACTCACTTTTAAAATAAGCAACTTATTATATTTAGTTCCTTTAATTGATGTAGGGATAACTGATCAAAACTTACATCGGATTCATTCACTTGATGGCATGGGTGATAATGCGCTAAGCCCAGATTTCAACAACCAACATCTATATATTAAAGGTGGGCTTTCATTTAAACGAAATACCACAAAAACACAATTTGATTTGACAGCACGAATTCAGAACACTACTTTAAAAAACACCCTAAATAATGTGGAATTGGGAAACGAAAATTACTTGTATTTTTTACCAAGTATGTCATGGCACAATGAATATAGTCCTGGGAAAAGACTGTCGCTTAATTATAACACCAGTATAAATGCTCCTTCTTCCGGACAATTATTACCTGTAACAAACACCTCTAATGCACTACAATTGTATACCGGAAATAGTGCACTTATACCCGAATACAGACATAACCTTAGGTTCGGCTGGTTGATGTTCGATCAATTTTCATCAACCTCCATTTTTGCAAATGTAAATGGAAATTACACCAAAAATAAAATCGTTTTTGCAAGAACCATCCTTGACAATCTATCTCAACAAATTAACCTTATTAATGGAGGTAATGATTATAGGCTTAGTGGAAACTTCGATTTTACAACACCCATCCGCAAATTAGGAATGGATGTTAATGTAAGAATTAGTGAGAGTTGGAATCGTGGAGTAAGTTTTGTCAATGATGTTGAAAACATAAGTACTAATTTCAGTCATACAATAAGTCTATATCTTAACAACCGTAAAAAAGACAAATGGGATTTAATGATTGGTGGTAGAATTCAAATTTCGGATGCGAGCTATTCATTACAGGAAAGATTAAATAATCATTATGTAAATATGAGTGGATATTCGGATATTAACTTTACACCAAATGATAAATGGAATTTCTCTTTTTCAGCTGATATCACACGTTATTCAGAGCAGAGTTTTGGAAATGCTGTAAATATACCTATCCTGAGGGCAGAAATAAACCATTATTTCCTCAAAGGAAAAAGAGGAGTACTCACACTTGCAGGCTATGATTTACTGGATAAAAACACAGGCCTTGAACGTATTAGCCAAATGAATTATTTAATGGAAAGTCGTACAAATGTACTCGGTAGATATTTCATGCTAACATTTAAATATCGCTTAAATAAATTTGACAATCAATCATCTGGAATGAAAATTGATGTCAAACGAAGACGACATTAATAATGAAAAAATCAGCCTAAATAAAAAGCCTCACGCAATTACGTGAGGCTTTTTTCAATTCATCAATCATCAATTATAAAGAAGATTTGAGATCCTCTCCATGTAAAATATCATTCAAATAATTTTTAAAATTTTCTTGTTTCTGATCTGATTCTTTTAAAGCTACAAAAATAGCATCTCTACCTGCAATTGTTCCATTCACGATATCAGTAGGATTATTATCCATTAAAACAGCCAATGGGCTTGCATATCCCGCCACGGTTTTAATAATAGCCAGATGACCTGAAAACTCTAGCGACAAAAAACCTCTTGCATCAGATTTGGGTTTTATAGATGCTTCGTCAGGAATGCTATAACGATACTTATTATCAGGATGTGAAATCTTTGAAACATTCATTTTTTTCAAATCACGAGATAAGGTGGCTTGTGTAAGCACAAATCCTTCGCTTTTTAATAGCTTCAGCAAATCCTCTTGACTACCAATTATATTATCACGAATGATCTCTCTTGTTCGATGTCGGCGTAATTGCTTATCATTCATAAGTCAGAAATATCAAACATTAATAAATTACACTGTTTTTAATTATGATTGTTTTTCTTTGCAGCCTTATCAATCGAGAGTTCATTCAATTCGTACTCATCTTCAATATTAAAGTTATATGGGTCAAACATAGAAGCTGTACACAAACAACGGGAGTAATTATTAGCCTTCAGAGTTTCATAATTCAAACAATCACTACAAGCATTCCAAAACTCAACAGATGTACTTAATTTGGAATAATTTACTGCTTTGTATCCTAGCTTGCTATTTGCTCTCATAAATGTAGGACTGGTAGTTAAACTAAAAATTTTTGCCAATGGATATTTCGAACGCGCTAATGCAAAGGCTTCATTTATGATCAATTTTGACAAACCACTTTTGCGATATTTTGGCATAATCACAATCCCTGAAATAGAAACATAATCTGCTTTTTTTCTTCTTCTCAAGTAACAAAATCCAGCAAGCTCACCATCATAGGTAGCAATAATCGCATCACCATTCTTCATTTTCTTAGCTATATAATCGCTACTCTTTAGGTTTAAACCTCTGCTCTTTTCAGTAGCGGCTTCCTTGAGTAAATTCTCAATTTCTTGAGAGAAGGAAATATGTTCATCGGTAGGAATAGAAATTGTAAAATTCTTTAGTTCAATCATTATACGAAATTTTAGTTGATTATACAGTAATATGTATATTGTTATGCAAATATACATATTTTATTGCATATATACAAGTGTGGGTGCATTTTTATACAATCTTAGCTTCTTTTTGATTAGTTTAGCATCAGTCCCTTTGAATTAAAAATAATACTCCCTATATTTAAATGCCTAAACCTAATTAGCTATGAAAATCAAATCTAGCCTCATTGGAATTTGTCTAGTTTTTTTAACATTTTATTCAGACCCATTAATGAGTGCCGAAGAATTTAAATATGTTGGCACGCTCTCCTATCTGGATGGTACTCCCGCATTAATGTCATCTAATGATGATTTACTATTTGAGATAATACATATTAAGAGTAATACGAGTTATACGCCTATCAAAAAATTTGAAAAAAACAACATCTATATTGATTTTGTATTTGCTGGCGATTATGTAATGAAATTCATGGATTTAGAAATGGTGCGTTTCAGTGTTACCGATGTTGATGGACAATTAAAAACAAATTTATCCACAACGCTAAGTTTACCTTTTAACTATATCGCCATTGCAGAGCCAAATCAAACCGTACAGATTTATGATAAAAACATAAACTTAAAGGAAAGTATAGTAGCAGATAAAAATGGGAATGTAGCTTTAAAAGGGGATGAAAAATATTTTTCAGATAAACTCCTTGTGGCTATTTCTGAAAATGGATTTCCAGCTATCAGCTATTTTAAAATACAAAAGGCAGCTAATAAAGGAAAATTCAATTCTCGAAAAATAAAATTCTCCAAAGTATATAAACCAATTGCAAAAAGAGGCATCACACATAATATTCAGAAAGATATTTATTATGGGCTTCAAAAAATAAATTTCACCAAGAATAAGGAGAACACAATTTGGTTGCTAAAAACATTTAATGCAAAACAGAAAAAAGGAAACATCCATAAATTGGATCTTTCAAATTCCAAAATAGCAAATGAAGTTAGCTTAATATTAGATGAATTAGGAAGAAATGTGATTGTTTTAAAACAAGCCATAAAGAATTCCAATAAGTATGAATACCAAAGCCTAATAGTTGGGGGAAATGGAAGTTTACAAATCGATGAAAATACCTTTGTTTACCCCTATTATAGATTCAAAGATAATTTTGTAAATAACACCCGATGGGTCATCCCAACATTTGCGGGTATTGCACTCCCTGAAGGTGGTCATAATTTTACGGTTACATGTAGTGGAATAGAAATCGTTCCAAATCCTGAATATGTTTCCTGGCATGAACGAATGGATGAATTACAAGAACGTGCAAAAAAGACTACAGATCCCGATGAACTAGAATCTATTGGAGATGCTATGCATGCAATGGGAGAAGAACCAAAACCAGCAAGTTTTGAAAATGTTACAGGAACCACTTCAACTGAAAGTTTCAACGTATTTCTTTCACCTTTTGCTGATGATTTCTGGAAAATCAATAGCCCTTTTGATGAAAATGATATAAACGAAGACAAAATTGTTTACGATCGCAAATGTGTAACTAGAAATCCTGCAATAAAAGTATATGGAGAACAGCTTAATAAAATAAACCACAATCCTAGCTTAAGTAATACAGAAAAGTATGAAGCCCGGAAAGCACTAGGTCCTCGACCTACTCCAGAATGTTTAAAATGGGATAGTACGGCTCGTAAATCATACACCCGCTACTATCCTAGCGGGGTCGACCCAGACCCAGAGCATATGATTCACAAAATTGAAATTAAAGAATGTGCTATCTCTGTTGATGGTAAAGGACAAATGGGTTACTCATATATTGATCCTTATGCTTGTAAGGGAATTTATATGAATGCGGGTAATGATGGATGGACTGATGAGGAAAGACAAGAAGCTATGGAATCTTGCATTCGTAATGCAACCAGATATATTGGATTTGGAGATGAAGGTAGTGTCGTTGGAAAATCCATTGATTTATTTGAATACGGAAAATGGGATCTCATGGGTAACAACCCCATCAATTCGTGGGAAGGTCCTTATCCAGAATTGCGCTATGGATTTCGTGAAACAAAATTTGCAGATGCCGACAGAAAAGAGGCTGCAAAGCATTGCAAAAGACCAAGCTGGAACAATAAAACAAAGAAATTTCATTGTTATGAAGAAAAAGTCATAACTATTTGTTTTGACAATTATCAATTTAAAATGGTTGATGGTCGAGCAAAAACAAATTATGATGCATTATATTGCGGCGAAATGGAGCCCGAACCAGACAACGATAAAGGAAATGAAATTGCAGTGGATGTAAGCGCCAAAGGATATATGAGTACAAGCCGGGCATTATTAAAACGAGATAAGGAAGCCTCCGAAATCATGTTTAGTGGTCATATTTTGGATAAAGAAGGGAAGCCAATTAAAGACGCAAAAGTATCATTAAGAGGATATAATAAAAAAACGGAAACAGATGAACTGGGACAGTTTAATCTATTTGCCAAAACCCGAGGTGAAAAACCATATTCTGAATCCATGGACATCAAACTTCAAAAAATTGGTTTTGAAATCTCCAATGAGGAATTAGGTATTTATGAAGAAGATAAACCTTTCGGATTGGTATCCGATGGATTTACGACCTTAAAATTAAAGGTTAAGGCTGGAGGAATTCGACCTCAAACCGTAATTGTAAAACAACCTGAATTAGGCAGCTTTGTTGAACAAGGGATGTTAAAACTAGCATTGGTTTTAAATGCAGATGGTGAAGGTGAAATGGAATATGTTCCACCTGCTTATCTAAAAAGTGATCAGCTCACAAAACACCTTCAAACAAATGTGGATCCTAACAATCAATATGGACTTTTAAGTCAAATATGGGTTGCAGAAGTTCCCATTGAGATTACTTATGAAGATGAAGAAGGAAACCCGGGAATCTTCACTTTAAAGATAATGGTAAGCCGCCCACCGATTTTTTTAATGCACGGATTTACCGGAGATGAATCTACCTGGGCCACCCTTGGAAATTATTTACGCGGATTTAAATATGAAACCTATGCGCGCGAATATTACCAAGGCCCTGCAGATGAGTCCACCATTCAGCGTCAATCAGAAAAACTTGGATTCTATATTCAGAAAATCAGAGAATCTTATAAAGCCATTAACATACTTCAAACACGTATCGACATTGTGGCTCATAGTATGGGTGGATTAATGAGTCGTTATTACATTAATAATATGTCGAAATATGGCGAAAAAGTCGGCAATGTAATCCCTTACGATGTTAAGCTTTCACGTGAAGAATTAGCAGCTGCACGTAATCAAAAACCCGTTAAATTAATTGATGTCCGTAAACTGATTATGGTTGGAACACCTAATCATGGTGCTTCAAAAATTGATGAAATATTTGGAGTTGTTGGTGCACTAACAAGTGATTACCACCAATTGGCCAACGGACAACTCAGATCCGATAGTGAGTTTTTTAAAATATTAAATGCGGGTGAAAGTGAAGGTCGTCACCTCGATCCAAATGTTCAATATGCATTATTGTATGGAATTCGAAAACGATCAGAATTCTATCCTCCCGACCGATTATTTTATCCTTGGCAAACTTCACAAAAGAATTTTGCTGACGACGATGGCGTTGTAAAAGTTTCATCGGCCATTTTAAATGGAATTTTAAACATCCCCTTTCCAAAAGATTGGTTTGCCATACACGGATTTATCCATTCTCCTGCGATGGAAACATTTTTTATGGGCGATGACGCAATAACCGAGTCAACCTCCATATTTGAAGAAGTTAATATTTTATTGCAGGAGGATATAAAACGAACACCTTTAAAAAACTCCTATGCAAAAATCATTCGATCTGATGGAGAAGCTTTCATGAAATATTTCTCCACCGAAAATTGGAAACCAATTGGACCGACTCCAGTAAAATTAAGAGATCATTGGTGTCAAATTAAAACGGATGAAGGAAGTGCTAATCTTGGTTTCTTCCTCGATGGACATCATTGGGGTTCATTACACATTCAAGCTAACACCATTGTATTTTACGAATACGCCTCCCCCGAATTCGTGAAAGTTTATTTACAAAAAGGAAAGGCGCGCTTCCGTTCGAGAAAACAAGGCGGTGGCGGTTTCGAAGTGGTAGTGGGTGATCACGGTGAAAAATGGTATGAATTTAATCCGAAGGCAAAAGTCAGAGATGTGAATACCGATTTCATTGTGGAAGAAGGAGAGGTGCTAAATGTGCAATCGATTAATGGAAAAGTAAATATTGGGGTTTTACCAAAAGAAGGAAAAACTATCATCGCTAAAGAAATTGATGGAACAGAAGGTATCAGCTTAAATTTGCTAGGCGAGATTACTAAAAAACCATTAGCTAAAACTGGATGGTGGACAGATATCGACACCACTTTTTCGGACGATGATGTAATTAAAAAATCAGGTCTTCGTTTAGAGCTAGAAACCAAATTACCCATTACTAAAAAGGCAGAACCTATCGTTAAAAAAATAGCCTCACCTATTCCAAATAATTTACCGATCAACGAAGATTTTTCGAAAGGTTTTGAAAATTGGGAAAATCAATTTTCTGAGCTCGAATGCAAGGATGAAAAGCTTTATTGGAATGATATTAGCCAAAATCCGCTTATTTTAAAAACAGCTATTCCACTACAAAATATAGTCATTGAGTTTGATGCATGGGCCGAAAAAAATGGAATTACCATCGAATGGTTTAATGCTGAAAATAAAGGTTATTCAATTTCCTTAGGATCTTATTCAAACAAGAAATCTTTGATCGGAATCAGAAAAGGAAAGCGTTATGATTTTAGTTCATTCTCGGGCGCACATTTAAATTTCAAGACTTGGCAACATTATAAAATCGTACTGCAAAAAGAGGCCTTAGAAGTGTATATTAATGATAAACTGATTGGCAAGAAAATGATTTATCAACATTTCAAAGGAGATGGATTTTTAAATTTATCCAGTTTCCAATCGCAAAGCGGCATCGATAATGTTTCTATTTATGAGGGAAAATCGAGTGTGCTTTCGGCATTCGAAATTGATTGCGAAAATTTGTTAGTAAATGGTAGTTTTGAAGAACTCCCCCTCACTAATTCGCTCCAATCCATCCAAAAAGAATTTGCAGGATGGAAAGTAGTGAAAGGCTCCATCGATTTGATGAACGAAGATGTACAAGCCTCCGATGGAAAAATAGCCCTCGATCTCCATGGATCGCCCGGATTTGGAAGCATCCAACAAAGCATTGAAACCATTCCCGGAAAAACATATCAAATTAGCTTTAATCTATCGGGAAAACCAAATACATTACCCGAGATAAAAAAATTAAGGGTATCAATAGGCACACAAAATGCCGATTTTGAATTTGATGTAAGTAGGATTGAAAATAAAAATATGGGTTGGGTAGAAAAAATTTGGCGATTTATTGCCACTGAAACTCAAACCAAAATCACTATTAGCAGCTTACATCAATCTGGGCCGGCCTATGGTGGCGCCTGTATCGATAATATAAAAGTGATGCAAATTTCTGAAAACATGAATTATTAATCTTTTTTTGATAGGATTAATTTACATTTTCAGATAAATGTCGGGCAAATGTCGGGCGAAGTATTTGCTTTGTATGGTACTTTTGTTTCAAATTTGCAAGAAAACAAATCGTATGAAAACTGGTGAAAAAATCAAAGAACTCCGAATAAAAAAAAGCATGACGCAAGAAGATCTTGCCGACAAAACCGATTTAAGTGTTCGTACCATCCAACGGATTGAAAACGGTGAAGTTGACCCACGCATGTACACCCTTTCGGTGATTGCCAAAGCCCTTGAAACTGAGGTAGAAGAATTTAACGAAAACACGGAACACATTAAACAGCAAAAAATCAAATCGGAAAACCAAAAATGGTTTGCACTCATGCATTTGAGCGGAATCGGTTGTTTTTTACTGCCCCCAATAATTCTCTGGATTTGGAAAAAAGACAGCATAGAAGGCTTAAACGAACATGCGGTAAAGGTGATCAATTTTCAATTAAGCATGTGGGTATATTTATTCAGCAGTACTATTTTAATAATCTTCATCATTGGTATTCCCCTTTTAATTGCATTAGGTATGTTTAGCTCAGTGCTTATATTATTTAACACCCTAAAAACATTGAGCAAGCAAGAAACAAATTATCCGTTTAGTATCCGCTTTTTAAAATCTCTTTGATTAAAAACAGCAGCTACACTTTTGAGAAGTGAAATATTAGCCCTAGATTTATACAGAATTTTTTAGTCTGATAAAGACAAAACCTTTATACCTCCCCCTGACTTTAACAATCACTTTTGTGATTGGATTGGATATTTTATGAATTACTTAAAGCTGCGCAATACATCCCTTTGGATTTATATATAGAAAACTGTTCCATATATAAACTAATTACCAGCAATATTTAAATTAACTAACCTAAAATATAGAAAAATGGCAAAGTTTAACTTTTTAAATCTAGACTCAGATACCAGAAAATTAATGCTTTCAGAGATTCAAACTGACATAGAAAATGGGGAACTATACAAAAGCGAAAGACTCAATCAAATCGGTCAGAAAAATTATGAATCTTACTTATTAAAATCTGTATCTCAGGGGGATGAAGAAATGCTTGAAAACCATCTTGACATCCGAACTCATTTTAATTCAACTTACCTAAGACAAGGCAAACCAGTAAAAATGCCTTCAAATGCATCTAAACTTTTAAGTCAAAGTGAATTTAATAGGTTTTATATAAGAGCTATCTGTCTTAAAGCAATGAATAAAAATAAAGAATTAGTTGAAATTTATAGAGCAAGAGAATCTAGTTGGACACGTCCTGAGTCCGAAGCAAAAATTGGAACTTTTATCTCAGCTAACGAATTACTTGACGATTTAAGAAGCTCTATTGGAAGAGAACCAAAACTTTTTCCAGATATAAACTCTGGGCTAAGTGTGAAACTTTAAAAAAGATAAAAATGAATTCAACATCAAAATGCCCACACTGCCAGAAATCTGGATTTGAGGCTGTGGAAGAAGAGCCTAGAGGAGCAAATTTTAAAACTATATTCATCAGATGTCAATGGTGCAAGACTGTTGTAGGAGTCACTGAATACTACAATTGTGGAACATTGATACATAATTTGGCAAAAGAACTGAATGTAGAATTAGACTAACAAAATACTGCTGGTAACAACGGCTCATAGTGCATGTCGCTTAGTCGGTTAAAAAACATCACGGTTTTC
>JAOZUV010000259.1 GCA_029938505.1 Bacteroidales bacterium
ATTCTGAAAGTCCCTGATTGCAATCTAAAATCACTCCTTTATCATGTATAGCAATTCCACCGAAGGAAGCATTGTGTAATGCTTTAAACCGTATTTCGCTTTCTTCTGCTTTTTCTTTGGCTTTAATAATTTCGACTTCTGCTTTTTTACGTTCACTAACATCTCGTATGCTACCAATAATCTTCTCAGGTTTCCCAACTTCATCAAACTGTATCCGAGCAGAGATCGAGCAAGGAATTATCGAACCATCCTTATTTTTTAAGTTTACTTCAAAATCATTAATGCTACCTGCCTTCTGTAACTTTCCCATAAAGATATCTCGATCACTATAATTTGCATAAATTTCTGATAGTGGTTTACCAATAATATCCTCACTTTTATATTGCCCCCTTGAAAGTATCTTAAAAGATGGGCTTACATCCAGAATAATTCCGTCTAGGGTAACTTCATAAAACGTGTCCTGAATATTTTCAAATATTTCTCTATATTTTTTTTCACTTTTCAACAAAGCTTCCTCAGCTTGTTTGCGCTCAGTAATATCAACTGATCTACCCTGGAAACCAACAATCTGCCCATCACTATCCATTAATAGGTTAGCTCTAATCTCAACATTAATTATTTCACCATCCTTCCTGATCTGCTGTAATTCAAATTTGGCTTGGCTAATTTCTCCTTTTTTGTATTTAGCTATTAATTGTTCGGCTGCATTTTGAATAGCCTTTATTCCTTCGGGGGTTGTAAAAATAGTTGGATTCAATCCCATAAATTCTTCGGGTGTGTAGCCAAGAAAACCGAAAACTGAACTATTAACAAATGTTAGATTGAATTCCATATCTGTTGTCCAGATAGTATCCAATGTATTTGTGGTCATAAGTCGATATTTCTCTTCGCTTTCTTCTAATGCCTCCTCTGCTTGCTTGCGTTCCGTGATGTCCACCGATACACCCAGTATCGTACGTTTTTCCGTTACTGATGTTTCAAAAGGAATTTTAGTTGTTTGTAAAAATCTAACATTTCCTTCAAAATCGGTGATTTGTTCTTCAGGTATGTATTTCTGCTTACCTGTATTTATAACTTCCAAATCATCTTTAATAAACTTTTTCGCGTTTTCTCTATCAGGAGTAATATTCAAATCAGATTTACCAACAAGTTCTTCAACTGTAGTCCCATAAGCATCAGCTACAGCTTTGTTTAAAAGAACATCTTTACCATCTTCATCTTTAACATAGATAAAATGTGGAACAAGATCAATTATTTGTCTTAAATTTCTTTCACTCTCTTTTAGTGCTTTCTCTGCTTGCTTGCGTTTAGTTACATCTCTCGCAATACCCAACACCATTCCTTCTCCAGCAATTTTAACAGGGTGAGTTAATATCTCTACATCAACCAATGAGCCATCTTTTTTTATTAATTTATATTCATCAGGACCTGTAGACTCACCATTAATATTCCTCGCTAGCACATCTAAGGCTTTCTCGGTCTGATTCATAGACAATATTCCCATTTCTATAAAATTCTTGCCTGTGAACTCTTCCTTAGAATATCCCAACAATTTCTCTGCAGCTTGGTTCCCATCAACGAACTTGCCTTCAAAATCATTCAAGTAATAGCAATCAGGGGCAGATTCAAATACTATTTTCAATCTCTCTTCTGAACTTTTTAAAGCTTCCTCCGCCTGTTTACGTTTGGTAATATTAGCAAGTGAAACTATCCGGTTTTTATCAATTAAAGCTATATTAACAATCACATCTAATTGCTTGCCTTTTTTAGTTGTAATTCTACACTCGTATTGAGAAGGTGGAGAACTTCCTTTTTTCGAACGTTGTAAATGATATTTCTGCAACCTTTCCAGGTCTTCTTTTACAACAAAATCTGACCATTTCATTTTATCAATAATCTCGGCTTTAGAATATCCACACAACTCAACAAAAATAGAGTTACACTCTCTGATAATACTATCTTCACTAAAAATACCGGTTGCAATTCCTTTGTTTTCAAAGATATCTCTGAACTTTTTTTCGCTTTTACTTAATTCTTTTGTTCTTTCTTTAACTTTTTTATCTAAAATTTCTTTTTCTGCCCTCAATTTATCCTCTGCTTCTTTTATTCGTAACACTACATTCACTTGTGCAGAAAGTTCAATAGCATCAATCGGTTTCGACAAAAAAGCATCGGCACCCATATTAAGACCTTTTATGCGACTTTCAGCATCAGTTTTTATGGCCGTAATCATTATTATCGGGATATACTTAGTTAATTCATCCACCTTAAGTTTTTTACAAACTTCGTAACCATCCATCTCAGGCATAATAATATCCAGTAAAATAGTATCGGGTTGCTCTTTTCGCGCAATTTTAATTCCTTCTTTTCCCGATAAAGCAGTTAACACTTCACAATCCGGCATATTGTTTTTTAACACTGCCTTAATGGTTGTCAGATTATCTTTCTGGTCATCTATTGCGAGTATTTTTTTCATAGTCTTTGGTTTCAGATTCCAAGTTTCAAGTTTCAGGTTTCCCACTTTTACCCTTCAGGTTTCGGCGGGCAAGCGTATTTCATATTTTACCAAAATTACATTGTCATCTCGATCCCGATTCTTGACCGTCCGAAGCGAAGCGAAGGCGGTTATCGGAAGAGAGATCTCTCCCTTCAGTCGAGATGACAGAAATTTCTAAAATTGCTTATATCATTCTTTCTAAATCTTCAAACATTAATTAAGTTTTACTCATTTTTTTATTTATCAAACCACTCTTATTCTGAATTCAAAGGGCGTTTCGACTCCGCTCAACGACCATTATTTCGATTTACTTCGACTACGCTCAGCACAAGCCGCTCAGAGTTCAACTCACTACAAGTCGCTCACCTACTCAACAATCTCCCAATTTCCGCTAACAGCTCTTCATGATCAATAGGTTTCGACACATATCCATCACAACCAATTTCAATAAACTTTTCTTTATCTCCTTTCATGGCTTGCGCAGTAACTGCTATTACAGGAATATTTTTTGTTTCCTTATTTTTTCCGAGTATGCTAATAATTTCCTCTCCACCTATTTTCGGGAGCGACATATCAAGAAGTATCAAATCGGGCAATTGAGATTGAGCCATTTTTAATCCTTGTTCACCATCAATAGCCTCATCAATATCAAATTTATTCATTAAAATAGCTTTAAGCGTAATCATATTATCCGGATTATCCTCCACGATTAAAACATTAGCTTTCCCTCCTTCGTCCTTTTTAGATCGTTCAGGTAACTCGTTCACTTCAACACTTCGGCTTCGCTCAGTGTACAAGTTGCGGGTTGTGGGTTGTGGATTTAGCATCAGTTTTACTTTTGAGATCAAACCTCCGATATCAATATCACCTTTATGAATAAGTTGTTGAATATTATTGGCACTCAATTTTGCCAAATCTTTTTTAGTCAAATCTTTTGCTGTGAGAACCAATACCGGAATATTCCTAGTTTCATCAGAACTTCTTAGTTTTTCCAACACCTCAAAACCATCAATATCCGGCATCATTAAATCCAGAATAATCCCATCGGGAATTGTATGCTGCAAATAATCTAACGCCTCTTGTCCGCCGCCGGCTACATCAATAAGGTAGCTTTCTTTTTCCAAAACTGTTTTTATTTGAATGATAGCTTCTGTATTATCTTCCACGATTAGAATTCGGGTTTCAGAAATATCCTTAATTATTTTCGAATCATTATTTAGCAATGGAGTTGTACGATCAATTGATTCTGATGATTTTTCTTCAATACTAAATGTTTCCTTAAATAAGATATCTTCATGCCATTTAATCGGGATCGTAATTGTAAAAATACTTCCTTTTCGAAGTTTACTTTTCACCTTAATATTACCACCGAGTATTTGTGTCATTTTATTAGCAATAGCAAGCCCCAAACCGGTTCCTTCATATTGGCGAGATGAAGTACCATCTGCTTGTCTGAACTCATCAAAAATATGAGGGAGCATTTCTTTTGAAATTCCGATACCTGTATCTTTTACCTCAATAAATACGTTTTCTAAATCTTGTTTCACTGAAATATCCACGCTTCCTTTCTCTGTAAATTTTACTGCATTACCAATAATATTTGTTAAAATCTGATATAGCTTTGGCTCCTCAGTTTCTACCTGTGGCAAATTATCAGGAATACTTAATGTTAAAGTCAAGTTTTTTTGCTCACACAAGGCTTGCATATTCTCTTTTACAAGCTGCA
>JAOZUV010000260.1 GCA_029938505.1 Bacteroidales bacterium
AAATAGTTGTTCTTAAAGGAATCATTGAAAAAGGTGAGAATACAGTAATTGCACATCTCGAACATTTGCATGAACATGGTGAGTTTGTATTTTTAAAACAGGCGACTGATCATTTGGAATTGATTGAAAAGGAACTGGAATTTGATTTGAATCTCGTTTTATCAAAGGTGGAAAAAATGGAAGAACCAAAAGTAAAAATTGAATATCATCACGATCATGGTGGAAGTTGCCCGGGATCTGCAATGCGTGATTTTAATATAGATATGGATAAAGTAGAAAGTGTAGCTAAAGGGTTTTCCCCACAAGCATCAACTTTACGCCAATGGCCTGTTCAAATGCATTTAATAAACCCCAGTGCTCCATATTTTAGAGAAGCAGATGTTGTGTTGGCGGCTGATTGTGTTGCTTTTTCATTGGGGAGTTTTCATCAAGAATACTTGATAGGAAAAGGATTGGCAATTGCTTGTCCTAAATTGGATCAAGGTATGGAAGTATATATTGAAAAACTTCGTCAAATGATTGATGAAGCCAAAATTAATACGTTGCACGTTATGGTTATGGAAGTGCCTTGTTGTGGTGGTTTAATACAAATGGCTAAAATGGCTGCAGAACAAGCAAGTCGTAAAATACCAATCAAAAAAACAGTTGTAGGAATTAAAGGGGATATTCTTTCCGAAGAATGGGTGTAATTGAAATTTAAAAACAAATACAAACAACAAATATTATGAAATCAAGAAATTTATTAAAGGGAGTTTTATTTATAGTGGTACTATTTATTAGTAATGAGATTTTCGCTCAGCTAGATTTTAGTGGTGAGTTTCGTCCAAGAACTGAATTACGTAATGGGTATAAAATATTGCCATCAGCTACTGATAAAGCTGCATTTTTCACATCACAGCGTACACGTTTAAATTTATATTATAAAAATGATGATTTTAAAGTTGGTTTTAGTTTGCAGGATGTACGTACATGGGGAGATGTTAAACAATTAAATACTACTGATGACCATATTTTTATTCATGAAGCATGGGGGCAATATTTTTTTTCAAAAGAGTTTTCTATCAAAATGGGTCGTCAGGAATTAATTTATGATGATCATAGAATTTTTGGTAGTGTAAATTGGGCACAACAAGCTCGTAGTCACGATGTAGCTGTTTTTAAATACAAAGAAAATAAGTTTAAATTAGATGTTGGTTTTGCTTTTAATCAAGATCAGGAAAATTTATTTGGAACCAATTATACCTTAAATAATTATAAAACCTTCCAGTATTTATGGTTGCATAATGATTTTAACAATTTTGGATTGAGTGTATTATTGTTAAATAATGGAATGCAAGCTGTTGAAGATGTAATTTATAGCCAGACTTACGGTTTACGTTTAACATATAAGTTGGATGATCTTTCATTGGCTACTGCTTATTACGGACAAGGTGGTAAAAATGCAAATGATGTGGATTTAAGTGCCATGTATTTTACTGCTGAAGCTATGTATAAAGTAGAAGGTGGTTTTACATTTGGAGCTGGTTTCGAACATCTTTCAGGTAATGATTATAATATGATTGGGAATGCTAATGAAGATAAAGCGTTTACTCCTTTATATGGAACTAATCACAAATTTAATGGTCATATGGATTATTTCTATGTGGGCAACCATGTTGGAAATGTTGGTCTGAATGATTTGTATATAGCTTTTAAATATAATAAAGATAAATTTTCAATGGCTCTAACTACTCATTTCTTCTTTGCGGATGGTATGATAATGAATGGTACAATTGAAATGGAAAAGAAACTAGGTACAGAAGCTGACTTTTCTTTGGGTTATAAATTTAACAAATTTGTATCATTTAACTTTGGTTACTCACATATGTTTGCAAGCGAAAGCATGGAAGTGTTAAAAGGTGGGAGTAAAGATGAGGGAAGTGATTGGGCATGGGCCATGTTCACATTTAAACCAAAATTTTTAAACAAATAAAATATCAAGGGGGCTTAAGACCCCTTTCTTTTCGAATAATAATTTAATAATCAAACAATTAAAAGAAAAATAAAAAATGAGTATGTTTTGTTATCAGTGTCAGGAAGCAGCCAAAGGTACCGGTTGCACTATTAAGGGGGTCTGTGGTAAGACAGATGAGGTTTCAAATTTGCAAGATTTATTGCTTTTTGTAGCCAAAGGAGTTGCTTATTATGCAGACAAAGCTGCAGAAAAAGGAGTTCAAGATAAAGTTGTAAGTAAATATGTATTGGATGCATTATTTACAACTATTACCAATGCAAACTTCCACGAAGAACAAATTCGTGAAAAGATTCGCAAAGGATTAAACGTTCGTGAGCAAATTAAAAAATCGTATATCGATGCAGGTGGAGTTTTAAATCAAAACTTACCCGAAGCAGCAATGTGGTATGGGCAGGAAAGTGAATACGAAGTTACTTCAATGAGAGTTGGTGTTCTGTTAACCGAAAATGAAGATGTTCGTTCATTACGCGAATTATTAACTTATGGATTAAAAGGCTTGGCTGCTTATACAGACCATGCTCTTAATCTAGGTTTTGAGGAAAATGAACTTTATACTTTTATTTATAAAGCATTAGTAGCTACACTAAACGATAATTTATCAGCAGATGAATTAGTAGCATTGAATATGGAATGCGGAAAATTTGGTGTGAATGCAATGGCTTTATTGGATAAAGCAAATACCGAATCTTACGGTAATCCAGAAATCACTAAAGTAAATATTGGTGTTAGCAATAAACCAGGTATTTTAATTTCAGGTCACGATTTGAAAGACATGGAAGAGTTGTTGAAACAAACTGAAGGAACTGGTGTAGATGTTTATACACACAGTGAAATGTTACCAGCTCACTATTATCCAGCGTTCAAAAAATATGAACATTTTGTAGGTAATTACGGAAATGCTTGGTGGAAACAAAAAGAGGAATTCGAAACATTTAACGGACCTATTCTTTTCACTACCAATTGTATTGTTCCTCCATCAAAATCTTCAACTTATTTTGATAAAGTATTTACAACCGGATCAGCTGGATTAACTGGCTTTACTCATATTGCTGAAGGTGAAAATGGAAATGCAAAAGATTTCTCTGCTATCATTGAATTAGCTAAAAAATGTGAAGCTCCTATCGGAATCGAATCAGGCGAAATCATTGGTGGGTTTGCTCACAATCAGGTGATGCAATTAGCGGATAAAATTGTGGATGCTGTTAAGTCAGGTGCAATCAAAAAATTCTTTGTAATGGCAGGCTGCGACGGACGTATGAAAGGCCGTGATTATTATACTGATTTTGCAAAAGAATTACCAAAAGACACAGTTATCTTAACTGCAGGTTGTGCAAAATATCGTTACAATAAATTGGAGTTAGGTGATATTGGTGGGATTCCACGTATGTTAGATGCCGGTCAGTGTAACGATTCCTACTCATTAGCCGTTATCGCTCTTAAATTGAAAGAAGTATTTGAATTAAATGATATCAACGATCTTCCAATTGCGTATAATATTGCATGGTACGAACAAAAAGCTGTGATCGTGCTTCTTGCTTTATTATCTTTAGGTGTGAAAAATATCCATCTAGGACCAACATTACCTGCATTCCTATCACCAAACGTAGCAAATGTTTTGATTGATACTTTTGGAATTGCTGGAATTGGTTCAGTTGAAAGTGATATGGAATTATTTGGTGTTGCTGAAACAAAAGTAAATTAAAATTAACATAAAGAATTGGGACATTGAGCAACTTGTAGTGAGCGGAGTCGAACTAAGTCGAAATGCCCCAATTCTTTCTAAATCTAAATATTATGGAAATCAACGAATTTAAAAAAGCACACATCTTCAAATTTGAAGAAGAAGTGGATTACTCAAGTGGTTCAATCATTAGTAAAAATGTATTAAAAAACCCTGCGGGAAATGTTTCTCTTTTCTCTTTTGATAAAAACGAAGGATTAAGCGAACATACGGCTCCTTTTAATGCAATGGTTCAGGTTATTGATGGACAAGCCGAAGTTAATATCGACAGAAAACCTTATTTAGTTTCAAAAGGCGAAACAATTATTATGCCTGCAGATATCCCTCATTCATTGAAGGCTATTGAAAAATTTAAAATGATTTTAACAATGATTAAGGGCTAAGGCTCTTTTTTTTGACCCAATAGTATTATCTTTATTAAGATTTTATAAAAATAAATATCATGAGTGAACTTATAAATAATTCT
>JAOZUV010000017.1 GCA_029938505.1 Bacteroidales bacterium
CCCATTTTCAAGATAAATACTAGCACTCTCAACAGCAGGACTTCCAATACTATACTGATCAGAACCCGGGCAAACAGGATAAAATCCCAAGGCACTAAAAATATACCATGCAGACATTTGCCCGGCATCATCATTCCCACATAATCCATCAATGGTATTACTATACATAGTTTCCATAATCATTCGCACCCGTGATTGCGTTTTCCACGGCTCATTTGTCCAATTATATAAATACGGTATATGATGCCCCGGTTCATTACCATGCACATAAGTCCCAATAATTCCATCACGTGTGATATCTTCATTCTTAGCAATGTATTTATCATCCATTTTCATAGTAAAAAGAGAATCCAGATGTATACTAAACTCATCTTTCCCTCCCATCATTTCTATCATTCTATCCACTTGATGAGGAACATACAATCCGTAATTCCATGCATTTCCTTCAATAAAACCTTGACCATGGGTATCCATGGGATCAAATTCTTTTTTCCATTCACCATTGGCAAGTTTTGGACGCATAAAACCCCTTTCGGGATCATATACATTTTCAAAATTTTCTGATCGTTCAAGGTATTCCAAATTCACTTTTTCATTGCCAATATTTTTAGCAATTTCAGCAATACACCAATCATTATAAGCATATTCGAGTGTTTTCGAAACAGAAGACCCACTCCTATCTTCAGGCACATAATTATATTTCATATAATCTCCAACACCATCAAAATAGCTAACTGTTGAAGTATTTACACAGGCCTGTAAAGCTTTTTGTTTATCAAAATCACCTACATTTTTCGCAATGGCATCAGCAATCACGGAAGTGGCATGATAGCCAATCATACACCAATTTTCGTTGGCATAATGACTCCAAATCGGAAGCATTTTATGCACACTTTGATTATGATGAGCCATCATCGATTTTATCATATCATTATTGCGTTGGGGCTGTACAATATTAAATAATGGATGTAAGGCACGATAAGTATCCCAAAGAGAAAATATGGTATAATTGGTAAAGCCTTCAGAAATATGAATATTTTGATCCAAACCGCGATATTGTCCATCCACATCTTCATAAACGATAGGACTCAACATGGTATGATAAAAAGCTGTATAAAAGGTTTCTTTGATTTGTTTGCTCTGAGTTTCAATTTCTATTTTTGATAATTCTGAATTCCATTTATCTTGTGTTTGCTGTTTTACTTTTTTGAAATCCCAATTAGGAATTTCCGTCTCCATATTTTTTAGAGCTCCAGCCGTACTAACTGATGATAAAGCAAACTTTATTTTAATTTTTTCATCCTCTTTAGTTTCAAAATTGAAATAGGCTCTAATATTCCGACCAGCCATTTCCGGGAAGTTTTCTTCTTCATTAAACTTACGGTAAAAACCATTGTATTTAAGATCATCGTATTTTTCATGTCCATAACTTGAAAATGCTTTTGAAAATTTCATCACAAAATAAACAATCTTATTTCGAGCCCAACCAGTAGTTTGCCTATATCCGGTAACTAATGAATCATTTTCCACCCGAACAAAAGTCCACACATTTTTTCCTTCATAATTATAAATATTGTAAATCAAATCTAAGATAATATGTGCATCTTTTGATTCAGGGAAAGTATATTGATGAAAGCCAACTCTATTGCTAGCTGTTAATTCAGTTTCTATCTGATACTTATCTAAAAGCACTTTATAATAACCCGGTTCAGCATATTCATTTTCATGAGAAAAATTTGAATGGAAACCCTTATCATCTTCAGATGTACTAGGGTTCAAGTTCAATTCCCCTATTGTTGGCATTACCAAAAAATCTCCCAAATCAGAATGACCAGTACCACTAAAATGAGTGTGAGCAAAACCAAAAATAGTAGAATCTTCATACTGATAACCAGAACAATAACGATAAGTTTCCCTATTGTATTGATTATTCTTATGGAGAGGCTGAATATTTGTTTCAGGACTTAATTGAACCATCCCAAAAGGAGCTGTAGCACCAGGAAAGGTATGACCCATATTTTTTGTTCCTACAAATGGATTTACATATTCAATAAGATTTGGTGACTCTTTCTGGTTTATAATATTATTTGGGTTTTGTTGGCAAGAAAAAAAAACAAATATTGAAGCTAAAGTAATTAGATAGAAATTTTTCATATCATGATTATAAATATTAATGAATTAAGCAAATATAGTGTTTCACTGATTTTATAAAAATATACCAGTGATAATATTTTATCAGAATATTTATTTAATAATGTGAAAAAAAAAAATATTTTTTAAAACAAAATGAAAACACATATCACGCTATTTTACTGTACTTTAAAAATTATTTTTAGAGATAATAAGGATTAAAGTAAAAAAGCAATGAAATAGAATAGGGTATTTTTTTATAATAGCATCTAATTAGTAAAAACAAGAAAAACATAAAAATTATACGACATGAAAAATACACACACAACAATAATGAAAATTTCAGTTATGATTTTCATTATTTTACTCGGAACATCGATGAATGTTTTAGCAAAAAAAAAGAATACTGAAGATAAAAACTATCACGAACTTAATGGTAAAGTAATTGATAACAACACTAAGAAATTGTTGGTATTTGCTACAATCACAGTTGAAGGAGAAAACACTGCGACAATTTCAAATATTGAAGGTGAATTTCTTTTAAAAATCGCTAAATCAAGCAATGTAGATAAAATTCGTGTTTCTTATTTGGGTTATAAAGATCTTGTCTACCCTATCAAGAATTTTGGTAAAGGGATGCATTTGATAAAATTAGAACCTATATCAATTACATTAGGAGAAATTATTGTTACACCGAACAGTCCAGATCAAATTGTACGTCTAGCTTTGAATAAGGTGTACGATAATTATGATACTGATCCTTATAAAATGACTGCTTTTTTCAGGGAGTTTGTGAAGAAAAGAAGAAATTATGTTTCGCTAGCTGAAGCTGTTCTTGAAATTTACAAAGCACCTTATGGCTCTGATTACTCCTTTGATCAAACAAAAATTTTGAAAGGAAGAAAAGGAACAGATAAAAAACGTTTAGATACTGTATTATTTAAAGTTCAGGGCGGACCGTCTACAATACTATTACTTGACATCGCAAAAAATCCAAACATATTATTTAATGAACAGGATTGGAATAATTATAAATTTACAATGGAATCACCTATTAAAATTTATGATAGAGTAAATTATGTGATTAGATTTGATCAGGTTTATCGTGCTAACTACCCTATGTATAATGGAAAATTATATATCGACGTTGAAAGTCTTGCAATTACTGGAGCTGATTTTGAATTAAATGTTTTAGATGCAGCCGAGGCAGGACGATTATTCTTAAGAAAGAAACCAGCAGGTGTTAAATTACTTCTAGAAAAAGCTGTTTATAAAATAATGTATAAAGAAAAAGACGGAAAATGGTTCTTTAATTATGCCAATGGATATGCAAATTTCAATTTAAAATGGGATAAGAAATTATTTAAAACAAAATATACTACACTTATTGAAATTGCTATTACTGACAGAGTAAGTGAAAATGTTGAGAAAATTAAATTTAAAGAACGATTTAAAAAATCTGATAAATTAGTTGAAAAAGTAAGTGCCTTTTATGATGAAAACTTTTGGGGCTCATACAATACAATTAAACCAGATGATCCAATTGAAAGTGCTATTAGAAAGTTAAAGAGAAGCAATCGTTAATTGATTCCTATACATCATAAGTTCCCGATTCGGAGGATAGTTAAATTTTCAAATTTACATCCTCCGATCGCTTTAAATAATTTGTATATTGAAAAAAAAAATACTTGGAAGCCAAACTAGATATAAAAAAATTTGACTCGATTAAAAAGGGTAATATTCGAGCATATGAAGCATTATTTAGAGCTTATTATAAGCCTTTGGTAATTTACAGCGAACGAATTGTAAACGATCATGATGATGCAAATGAAGTTGTTCAAGATATCTTTGTGAAGCTTTGGGAAAAAAGAAAAACCCTTGAAATAAGAAATACCGTTAACTCATATTTATATCGAGCAGTATATAATAATAGCCTTCAACTTTTAAAACGAAAAAAACTTGATTTAAAATACAAGCAATATAAATTACAACATAGTGATAATTCGGTAAACCCAAGTAATGAAATGATAGCAGTAGAACTAAATCATAAAATCGGATTATTATTTGAACGACTACCTGAGAATTGCAGGAGAATTTTCAAACTTAATAGATTCGATGGAATGAAATACAGAGAAATAGCAGAACATCTATCGATATCGATTAAAACAGTAGAGGCTAATATGACAAAAGCATTAAAATATTTTAGAGAACATTTATCAGAATATAAAGAAACAGAATTGGGAGGAAGATAAAATGAAAACAGATACAAATTATATATGGACAAAAATTTGTAATGCTTTTTCAAACGAAATACAAAGCGTACAAGACAACTATGCTGAATTAAATTCAGAACAAAATGAATTATTTGAAATGATCAAGAACGACATTCAATCCATAGATAATACTTCTTATATGTATGATGATGATACGAATCAGGCATGGGATGTATTACATAAAAATATAGTATCTCAAGAAAGAAAAACTAGACGCTTATTTAATTTTGAACATAATACTTTGTTAAAAATAGCAGCAAGTATTATACTTCTGATTGGATTCTCTTGGATTACATATAGTATTCTCAATCAATCAAAATTTGAAACCATCCAAACTAGTGACTTTCAAGTTACTCAAACTCTTCCTGACGGAACAATTGTTTATTTAAATGCAAATAGTAAAATAGAATACCCTAAGCAATTCGCATTAAATACCAGAGAAGTAAAATTAAGTGGCGAAGCTTTTTTTGATGTAGCAAGAGATGTTAAGTGTCCTTTTATTATCACCGCTAAAGAAACTCAAATTGAAGTACTTGGTACATCATTTAATGTTAATGCAAAGAATAATAATGATAAAGTAGAAGTATTAGTAAAAAGCGGGGTTGTCCGTTTATCAATTTTAAATAATAATGAAAAATTAGTTCTTACTAAAGGTCAATTTGGATTTTCACAAAACAATTCTCTAAACAGAAATAAAATTGATGATTTAAATTATCTATCTTGGAAAACAAAACGTATTGATTTTAATGAGGCTCCTTTGGCCTATGTGATTAACATTCTAAATCAAACATATACTTCCAATATAATTATATCTGATGAAGTTTCGTCTGCTTATAAATTAAATGCTAAATTTGACAAAGCTCCTTTAGATACTGTGCTTAAATCAATTTGCTTAGCATTTGATTTAAACCACGATAAAATAAGAGGGAAAATTCAATTAGTTAATAAACCTAAATAATTTGTATAGAAAACTTCAGGTTACCATCGCTTTAACTTTTATCCTTTCTGCAACTTTCGCACAGGAAGAAAACATATTATACACTCCATTATCCTATAATTTCTCAGCTATTTCTATCGATTCTGCTTTAAGCCGAATTGAAAAGGATATTAAGTATTATTTCATTTACAATTCAGAACTCATAGCTGAAAAACCTACAATAACAGCTGAATTCACAAATTTCCCTCTTACAATTATTTTAGATAGTTTGTTCAAAAATCCTGTATTAGAGTATCAAATAATTCAGAAGCAAATAGTTATATTTAAAAACACTACCACAGTTAGTATAAATGCAAGTAATACGATTGCTCCAAAATATAAAATTATAAAAGGTTCAGTTCGTGATAGTGCTGATAATAATCCTCTTCCTTTTTCAACAATTAGTATTTTAAATAAAGGGGTAGGATCAATAAGTAATTTAGATGGCAAATTTAATCTTAAAATCAGAGAAAATTATTTCTCAGACACATTGGTAATTTCACATTTAGGATATAAACCTTTACTTATTAAGGTTTCTGAACTTAAAAGTGAAGAAATATACAACCTTCACGAAAAATCAATTTCTTTACAGGAAATTTTGATTCGATGGACAGATCCAAAAGAATTAATCATCAATGCATTGAAAGCTATCAAAGATAATTATCCTGATAATCCGACTCAACTTCGTGCATTTTACAGAGAAAGTCTGCAAAGAAACAATAAGTATATGATATATACCGAAGGTTTACTTGATGTTTATAAAGGTGCTTATCGTCCAACATTATTTCGAGATCAAGCCAAATTATTACAATTACGAAAATTTACAAATATTGAATCGAATGATTCAATACTGATCAAATTACAAGGTGGTATCCAATCAAGTTTATCATTAGATTTAATCAAACAACCCCTTGAGTTTTTAGAATTAAGATATTTAGATCAGTATGATTACAATTATTCAGGGATAGAAACCATAGAAGATATAGATGCTCATACCATAGAGTTTGAACCAGATAAAAATAGCACAGACATGATTTATAAGGGAATAATCCATATTGATCCCAAATCATTAGCGATTATTCGAATTCAATTTGGTTTAGTAAAAAGCTATAATAGGAGAACCAATAAAAATATTGTTGTTAGCTCAAAAGCAAGAATAAAAATTTTGCCAAAAGACATTAACTATATCATTACCTATAAAAAAATCAATAACAAGTTTTATATCAATCATATCACAGGAGATTTAATCTTAAAAGCAAAGCGCAAAAGAAAACTACTTTCTTCAAACTATAAATTGCATTTTGAGATGATTACCACTGATATGACAACAACAAATATTCAACGATTCAGAAGAGATGAACGGGTAAAGTCTCGTCAAATATTAGTTGATATCGAAAACGCTTATATCAAAAACCTCAATCAGTATTGGGGAATAAATAATTTTATATTACCTGAAGATAATCTGCTTAAAGCTTTAGACAAATTTAATGTTGAGGAGCTTACTTACTGCCCTAACTAAAATTAAAAAAACATTAGCAGTTTTCACAGTCAATACCCTTTTCATATTGATGCATCGCTCGCATACTCATACCCATATTTGAAAAACCTCCATCATTGAATAGATTTTGCATCGTAACCTTACGCGTCAAGTCTGAGAATAAAGTAACACAATAATCGGCACACTCTAAGGCCGTAGCATTACCTAATGGTGACATTCTTTCCGTAAAATCCATTAATCCCTCTAAATCGCGGATTCCACTTCCAGCTGTTGTTGGTGTAGGTGATTGAGAAACTGTGTTAATACGAATTTTCTTTTCGCGACCATAAATATATCCAAAACTTCTGGCTATTGATTCAAGCAATGCCTTAGCATCAGCCATATCATTATAACCAAATAAGGTTCTTTGAGCAGCAATGTATGAAAGAGCTACTACCGATCCCCAGTCGTTTATAGCATCATGTTTGAATGCAGTTTGTATAACTTTATGAAATGAAACAGCAGAGATATCGAGGGTTTTCTGGAGGTAATTATAATCCAAATCACTATAAACTCTTTTCTTACGAACATTTAATGACATTCCGATAGAATGTAATATAAAATCAACTTTTCCACCTAAGTGATCCATCGATTTTACAAATAATTCATTCAAATCTTTTTCGCTCGTAGCATCCGCAGGAATTACAATTGAATCTGTTTTCTCAGCTAATTTATCAATTGTGCCAAATCGAATAGAGGTAGGTGTATTAGTAAGAGTAAATATAGCGCCTTCTTCGTAAGCTCTTTCAGCTACTTTCCAAGCAATAGATTTTTCATCCAATGCTCCAAATATAATTCCTTTTTTTCCTTTTAGTAAATTGTACGACATAGCTTCTTAATTAGTTTTGTAGTAGTTTATGCGAGCAAAATTAACAATTTTATTTATAATGAATAAAAATAAACAGTTTAAATCACTAATATATATATAAATCTTAATTGGAGAGTAATACTTTGGCATTCTGTATAGCACTGTCATTAACTTCTGCCCCACTCATCATTTTTGCTATTTCTAAAATTCTTTCTTCTTTACTCAATTCTTCAATAACAGATTGTGTTGAATTTCCTTTATTATCTTTATAAACCCGAAAATGGGATTCTCCTTTTCCTGCAATTTGAGGCAAATGTGTTATTGTAATGACTTGCATATTTTCAGTCATTCCTACTAATATTTCGCCAACTTTATCAGCAACTTCACCCGAAACACCCATATCAATTTCATCAAAAACAATAGTTGGAAGTAATCGTCTTCCCGATATCATTGATTTTATGGCTAACATCAATCGAGAAAGCTCACCACCAGAAGCAATTCTACTAATTTCATTTAAGGCAGAACCTTTATTAGCATTGAATAAGAATTTAATTTTATCAATCCCTTCTTTTCCCAATTCAGGCGCAGGCTCAATTAAAACACTAAATCGAGCATCCGGCATCCCCAATTGTTTAAGTTTATCAACAATACTCTCTTCTATGGCAAGAGTCGATTTAAACCTACTTTCAGATAAACTCATGGCAATTTCATTCAACAAATTTTCTTCTACAGCTATTTTTTTAGTTAAGCCATCAATTTGTTCATCAATAGAGACAATTGATTGTAGTTGTTCATCCAAACGATCACGCAATTCAATCAATTCTTCAACAGTCTGAAGCCTATGTTTTTGCTGCAATTGATATATTAAATCCAGCCTTTCGGTAATCTCATTAAGTTTCAATGGATCAATATTTACAGTTTCACCTATTAAATTCAATTCACTACTAACATCTTTTAACTCGATTAAACTAGTTGTAATCCGTTCAGCAATTCCTTCGGAAGCAGGATGAAGTGATGCGATTTTTGAAATTGATTTTTGAATATCCGTTAAAAGATCAAGAGCATTGATTTCTGAATTCTCCAATTTATCAGAAGCCTCAAGCATAGCCAACTTAATCTCTTCAGCATGTGATAATAATTTCAAATCATCTTCCAATTCCTGTTGTTCATCTTTCTGTAATTTAGCTTGCTCAAGTTCATCAAATTGAAACTGGACATAGTCCATATCAGTTTTAGCTTTGGCATCAATATCTTTTAAGTCAAGTAATTCCTTTACATGCTTTTTATATCCAAAATATTTTTCTTGATAGGCTTTAAGTTCATTATCAATTCCTGCATAACTATCCACCACAGCCAATTGAAAATTAGCATCATTTAATGTCATGGTTTCGTGTTGCGAATGGATATTTACCAATCGATCGCCTAATTGTTTAAGAATAGGTAAAGTAACAGGAGTATCATTTATAAATGCGCGAGATTTACCACTAGGAGCAATTTCTCTACGCAATATACTTTGTGATTCAAAATCTAAATCATTCTCCGTAAAAAAATGCTCCAAGTCATAATCGGCGATAGCAAAACTTCCTTCGATGATACACTTTTTGCTTTCATTTTTCAAAACTTTTGAATCTGCTCTGGAACCAAGTATCAACGATAAAGCACCCAACATAATGGACTTACCAGCACCAGTTTCACCAGTAATTACTGAAAATCCTTTCGAAAACTGGATATCCAATTTTTCAATTAGCGCATAATTTTCTATAAAGAGATTTTGAAGCATTTAGCAATTTTTCTGTTCAAACAAAGTTAAAAAATTAATCGATTTTATTAAATAAAAGCAAGTTCGCTTTAAGGAGTATTTCTATTGACTTTTTAAAATCGCTTGATATTTAGAACTATTAGCAGGATCAATTTTAGTTAGAATATTTACAGCCTCTGTTTTTTCCATAACAGAACCCTCTGAATACAATTCAATAAATTCATTGCGCTTAGCCTCTAAAATCAATTGAAGGAAAAATAAATTCGGACGTTCATTATATACCGTTTTCAGGAGATTCAGGTTTTGAGTAATTTTAGCACGCCCTTCAGTTGTATTATCTGTTAATACATCCAAGCCTAATCGGTGGTATTCATAGATAAACTGACGAATTGATCGATAGGAAGGATTTAATAAATTCTCGACCATCCAATAACGATTCTTGGTACTTTCATAGGCTTTCCATCCACCATAAGGTGACGATTGTGCAGCATTGGCAATAGCTTGTGCCCGTTCATAAAAAGGATTTCCACCATTCAACGAAAATGAATCGAAATCCATCCCTAAAAACAGATACAAATAGTAAGCTACGACGGAAGTCAGATTTGAAGTATAAGTATTTTCTGTAAAATCCAAGGATTGATTTTCAATATAACGAAACTGAATATTTTCATCAATATAATTGAAAAGAACACTATTATAAGTTGTATTAAAAACTGGCCGGCGAAGAGCCAAATTTACCCTTCCCTTAAATTCATCTGTCGAAATCCGCGATTCAATAGTAATCATCATCGAACATTCAATTCGCTCCTCCCCTTGAAACTGATAATTGGTCCAAACTCTATTATTGATAAATTCATTTAGGGAAATTTGTAGGCTTTCAAACACTCGTTTATCGGTACCTTCAATACGTGAAGAGTTTACAGAAACACTGCAAAGAAATTCTTGAGAATAAGATTGAAAAGTGATAAATAATATAAAAATTAATCCTGCGAACCTTTTCATAAAATTTTGTATTCGTGTTAGGGAGCAATCAAAGAAACAACTTTTTGTACAATATCAATAGCAACTTCTTTTTTTGATTTTAATTCAAATTCATCAATATTACCCTTACTATCAATTATCGTCACCTTATTTGTTGAATGTCCAAAACCAGCTCCACCATCATTTAATGAATTAAGAACGATAAAGTCGAGCTTTTTATTTTTCAATTTCTTTTTGGCATTCTCCAATTCGTTATCCGTTTCTAAAGCAAAACCTACTAATAACTGTTTTTTAGTTTTTAGCTTTCCAAGTTTAGCTAATATATCAAGCGTTGGAGTTAGCTTAATATCAGTCGTTTTAGTCGATTTTTTAATTTTCTGAGAAGCTATCTGAGCAGGTTTATAATCAGCAACGGCAGCAGATAAAATTGCAATATCTACATCCGAAAATTTTTCAATACTATCCTCGTACATTTCATCAGCGCTTTGAACACGAATTAATTGAATGTTTGGATGTTCAATATTAAGATGTGTAGGACCACTAATAAGGGTGACTTTTGCTCCTCTTGAGGCCAATTCTTCGGCCAACGAATAACCCATTAAACCAGATGAATGATTTCCAATAAATCTTACAGGATCAATAGCTTCGTAAGTGGGGCCAGCAGTAACTAAAACTGATTTATTTTCTAACTCAGCTTTTTTTTTTAAGAGTTCCTGGATGATCTTAAATAATTCTTCAGGCTCTTCCATCCTACCTTCTCCACAAAGACCACTAGCCAACTCACCTTCAGTAGGTTCAATAATTATATGCCCAAAAGCTTTTAAGCGAGAAACATTTTCTTTAGTAGAAGGATGTTTATACATATCCAAATCCATAGCTGGAGCAAGAACAACAGGACATTTTGCAGATAAATAGGTTGTAACAAGCAAATTATCAGCAATTCCATTTACCAATTTTCCCATAGTGGAAGCAGTAAGTGGAGCTATTAAAAATAAATCAGCCCACATTCCCAGTTCAACATGGCTATTCCATTCGCCTGATTCAGGATTGTGAAAATCGGTTAAAATTGGATTCCCTGATAATGTTGAAAGAGTTAATGGAGTTACAAATTCATGAGCCATGGGGCTAAACAAAATTTGCACTTCAGCACCTGCCTTTTTCAAAAGGCGCACCAAAAGAGGAATTTTGTAGGCAGCAATGCCTCCAGTAATTCCAATAAGGATTTTTTTTCCTGACAACATATTTTGAGATCAGAGAGAATTAGTTTTTCTCTTCTGCATCTGGGTTTCTGAAATAAATTTGTTCATTTAAAAATTCATGAACAGCAATTAGTGTTGGTTTTGGCAATTGCTCGTAATATTTTGCAATTTCAATTTGCTCCCTATTTTCAAATATTTCTTCCAAGTTATCGGTTGGACTTGCAAATTCAGCAATTTTTTGATTTAACTCATCCTTAATTTCCAAACCAATTTGGTTGGCTCTTTTAGCCATTATTGCTACGTTTTCGTAAATATTACCAGTTTGCTCATAAAACTCATTTTTGTTTCTGGTAACAGCTGTTGTGTCAGTTTTAACTTTTTTATAATCCATCTTAATTGATTTCTAGGTGTGATAAGGCTTTTTGATAAATATTGTTTGCTTCTTTCAAATACTGACTTTCAGGAAAATCTTTAACAAATTTCTCATAAGCAGTTTTTGTAAGTTCATAGCGTTCTTTTTGTTTATCTTCAATACTTTTAGAAGCATATGTATATCTTGCTTTTAAAATAGTATATAATATTTCTTCTCTTTTTAAAGTCTCAGGATAATCTTCCAGCACATTTTGCAGTGCGATAACTGATGCCTGATAGTCACCTATCTTATAAAAAAGATAAGCATTGTCATAATCTTTTCCCTCAAGTTTCTCTCTCAATTTATCAAGCAAATCATTACATTCAGGAATTCGTTTACTATTGGGATACAAGTCTATAAAAACTTGAAATTCCTTGATTGCTTCCATCGTTGTGTTTTGATCTAAGGAAGTTCGCGGTGAATCCAAATAATAACAATAGGCAGACATGTACTTTGCTTCCTCTGCATTTTCGCTTTTTGAAAAATCTTTAGCAAATTTATTAAAGTAATGGCTTCCAAGCACATAATCTCTTTCTTGAAAATAACAATTAGCGATATAATAATTTAATTGCTCATCTTTTGGAGTACCCCTAAATCTTGATCTTAAATCTTCAAATAAACGAAGGGCTTTAAAGTATTTACCTTCTTCATAATAGTCAACAGCAATATTAAATTTACCTCCAGCATCCGAGCTATCATTTAATACTTTCTGAAATTTGCTACATGATACAAGCATAGTAACCATAACAACAACTAATAATATATTCCCCTTTTTAATCATGGCGCAAAAATACAATTTTTATTTATATCATAAACATCAAATTTACAACACATTTTATTTACAATTAAGCCTTTGTAAGGTTTTAACTTTTTTTAATAGTTCTAAATTTAAAATCCATTCAGAACGAGATTTGCAATGAGGATTTTTATTCATACTTTTGCACAATTATTACAAACTAATTAAAACAATATAAAGTGGATATTTTCGATAAATGTACCAGCAGAATGGGTGATCTTGGAATCTACGCAGATCAAGCCCACGGTTATTACGCATTTCCTAAACTCGAAGGTGAAATTTCTCCTCGAATGATGTTTAATGGCAAAGAATGTCTTACCTGGAGTTTAAATAACTATCTAGGATTAGCAAACCACCCAGAGGTTAGAAAAGCAGATGCTGATGCTGCTGCAGAATTCGGGATGGCTTATCCTATGGGAGCCAGAATGATGTCGGGACAAACAAAATACCACGAGCAATTAGAAGATGAGCTAGCTGCTTTTGTAGGTCGCGAATCTGCTTTTTTATTGAATTATGGTTACCAAGGTATGTTATCAATTATTGACTGCTTGGTTGATCGTAAAGATGTGATTGTTTATGATTCAGAAGCACATGCTTGTATTATTGATGGCATGCGACTTCATATTGGTAAACGTTTTGTTTATCCTCATAACAATATTGAAAATCTTAAAAAGCAATTAGGAAGAGCAAAAAAAATAACTTCTGAAACAGGTGGCGGTATTTTAGTTATTACCGAAGGTGTTTATGGAATGTCGGGTGATTTAGGGAAACTTAAAGAAATTACGGAACTTAAAAAAGATTTTGATTTCCGATTATTAGTAGATGACGCTCATGGTTTTGGAACTATGGGAGCTACAGGTGCTGGTACAGATGAGCACTTTGGTGTTCAAAATGAAGTTGATGTTTACTTTGGAACATTTGCAAAATCAATGGCCGGTATCGGGGGATTTGTGGCAAGTAATAAAGAAATGGTTAAATACTTAGCCTATAATTTAAGATCACAAATTTATGCGAAGTCTTTGCCAATGCCAATGACCATCGGTGCTCTTAAAAGACTGGATATGATTCGAAATAGTACTTCTCAGAAAGATAAGCTTTGGATCATCGTAAATGCTCTACAAAAAGGATTAGTAGAAAATGGTTTAAATATTGGGGCAACAGAATCTCCTGTAACTCCTGTTTTATTAAATGGAACTGTTCCTGAGGCAACTCAAATCACATATGATCTTAGAGAAAACTTCAATATTTTCTGTTCAATTGTCACCTATCCTGTAGTACCAAAAGGAGTGATTATGCTTCGTTTAATTCCTACAGCTGTTCACTCCTTAGAAGATGTTGAATATACTGTAAAAGCATTTAAAGTGATCAAAGAAAAATTAGACAAAGGTGAATATCCAAATGTATTTGCTGAAGTCAACGTATAACACATAGCATTTAAATAAAAAAGCCCCCTAGCATTTTTGCTAAGGGGCTTTTTTTATGCGGGTTTAAGCATATCCAAATAACGTATTGATTGATCAATAATGTTTGGCAATTTTTCATTTATAGACATTTTAAGCATCAAATCATAAACATGCTGCTTGCTTTCGTCATAAACACCCAATTTATAGGAAGCTTTAGACATGGCAGTTACATATTCCAACGAGAATATTTTATTCGTATTCAAATCAATCAATATATCAAATGGTTTTGCAACAAATTCATTTGCACGTTGTCCTGTAGGATAATAAAAAGAATCCAAATCATTAGGAGTGATAAAATCAATGGATAGTTTTTGAGGGATATATTCCAGCAATTTAACATATGGCAACAAAACCAAGGCTTTAACATCAATTTTTTTTGGAATAT
>JAOZUV010000261.1 GCA_029938505.1 Bacteroidales bacterium
GATATAATATAGTTGCTGGATTAGCAACAGCAGTTGATTTTGCAATACTAATATTGTTTACTGAAGTACTTGGAATCTGGTATGTTATTTCAGCATCTATCGGAGCCGTGGCTGGAGGAATTACAGCTTTTATATTTCAGCGGAACTGGGCTTTTATGAAAAAAGACGGCAAATTATCTGTGCAAGCAGTTAAATATTTGCTGGTTTGGATTGTAAGTATCCTTTTAAATGTAGCTGGTATATACATATTTGTTGATTTTTTAGGATATCAATACATTTTATCAAAAGTAATTGTAGCCATAGTTATTGGTATTGGATTCAACTTTATAATGCAGAAGTATTTTATTTTTAGATAAGAAATCAATGAAATTAAATAATATAAAAAAACTATTAACTAGCTTAACTCTATTGCTTTTGTTGCTTACGCAGAATAATGTGTTTGCACAAAGAATGACTCGTGTTTCAGGTAAAGTTATTGACGCACAGACTAAAGAACCACTTCCTTTTGTAAACGTAATTTTTGTTGGTAAAAGTATTGGAACTACAACCGATTTTAAAGGCTATTATAGTATTGAAACCCAATGGGCTTCAAATAAGCTGAAGTCTTCATTTATCGGTTATAATGATCAAATTAAAGATGTTATTCCTGAAAAGGGTAATGTCATTAATTTTGAATTAGAATCTAAGAGCTTTCAACTTAATCAAGTAGTGATAATTGCTAAAAAGAAGCGGTATAAGAATAAAGAAAATCCCGCTGTAGCTCTTATTCGTAAAATTGTTGCTAATAAAAAGAATAATCGAAAAGAGAAGCTTGATTATTATGAATACGACAAATATGAGAAAGTTGAATTCGATCTAAACAATATTACTGAAGACTTTAGAAAAAAGAGAGTTTTCAAAAAACTACAATTTATATTTGATTATGTTGATACTTCAGCAATAAATGGGAAACCCTATTTGCCCATGTTTTTGGAAGAAACAAAATCGAAGGTTTATTATCGGAAATCACCTAATGTACAAAAGGAACACGTTTCAGGAGTGAAAATTACTGGTTTTCACGACTATATTGATAATGATGGAATTAGCTTTTTCATTGACAATATTTTTCAAGGAGTAAATCTCTACGACAACAATATCCCTTTACTTACAAATCAATTTGTGAGCCCTATTTCAGATATTGCCCCATCAGTATATAAATTTCATATTATTGACACAGTTGAAATTAATGGATATCAATGTATTAACCTTGCTTTTCAGCCGAGGAATAAGGCCGATTTTGCTTTTAAAGGTAATCTCTACGTTACAGACGATGATCGTTATGCACTTATTAAAGCAGAGATGAGGGTGATGGATGAGATCAATTTAAACTTTGTAAAAGACCTTTTGATTGTTCAAGAATTTGACTATTTCAATAATGAATGTTGGATGTTAACCAAGGATGAAATTGTGGTTGATTTTAATCTTTTGAGAAAAGGTATTGGAATGTTTGGTCGAAAAAACGTTTCCTATAAAGATTATATATTCAATCAAAAAAGGGAAAATAAATTGTATAGCGGTCTTGAGAGTGTGGTTAAAAAAGATGGATGGGATAAAAGAGACGAAAGTTTCTGGACAGGAACTCGACATACAGATTTGACTAAGAGCGAGAAAGGTATTTATGAAATGGTTGATAGCGTTCAGAATGTGCCTGCTTTCAAAAGAACAATGGATATCATTGCTTTATTGGTTTCAGGCTATTGGAGTTTTGGCCCTATTGATGTGGGTCCTGTTAATACATTCTATAGTTTTAATGATGTTGAAGGCCTCAGATTACGTGTTGGAGGACAAACCAATAAAAAATTTAGTGAACGATTGAAATTGGAAGGATATCTTCTCTATGGATTCAAAGATGAGCGAGCTAAATATTCAGGGGCAGCCACTTGGTCGTTAAGTAAAAATGGTCTTGCTGAAAGACCCAAGCATACAATCAAAGCGATGTATCAGGTCGAAACTAATTTTCCTGGTATGGAGATGCAATTTGTAAATGAGGATAATTTCTTATTGTCTTTCAAACGAGGAGTTTCAGATAAAATTATATATTATAAAATGGCTGAAGTTGAGCATTTTAAGGAGTGGGGAAATGGAATTTCGACAACATTTAAGCTTAAACAAAGTGAGCAAAAACCGGGCGGAGCATTAGTATTTGATTTTGATGATTATAGTTTGGATAGAATAAATTCCAGTGAAATTTCTGCTATTTTTCGATTTGCTCCAAACGAGAAGTTCTATCAAGGAATGGATTATAAGACTCCGATGATAACAAAATATCCAATCTTTCAATTGTCGTATACGCAGGGGGTAAAAGGCTTGTTTAATGCCGATTATACGTATAGTAAATTTACATTTGATGTTTTTAAACGTTTTTATTTATCTCGACTAGGGTATACTGATGTGAAATTTGAAGCAGGTAAGATTTTTGGAAAAGCTCCATTTCCTTTGCTATTTGTTCATAGGGCGAATCAAACTTTTTCTTATCAACTTTACTCTTACAACATGATGAATTTTCTGGAATTTGTGAGTGATGAGTTTGTAAGCCTTAGTGTCGATCATCAATTCAATGGACTTATCTTTAACAGAATTCCTTTATTTAAACGATTAAAATTACGTGAAGTAGTTTCATTTAAAGGTGTATTTGGAAAAATAACAGATCAAAATAATCCGGAGCAAACAGCAGGATTAATGAATTTCCCTACTGATATTGATGGTAATACAACTACCTTTACACTCGAAAATGAGCCCTATATTGAAATGAGTGTTGGTGTTGCTAATATATTGAAATTTTTTAGGGTAGATTTAGTTAGAAGAATTACATACTTGGATAACCCCAATGTGTCGAAATATGGTATAAGAGCTAGATTTAAATTTGTTTTTTAAATTTATTAATATGAGACTATTACAAAAAAAGCTTTCACAATATAACAGACTAGAAGAGGTTGTTCAAAATGGACTTTATCCATACTATAAAGTCATTGAATCAGGGCAAGATGCTGAAGTAATAATTAATGGCAAAAAAACCTATATGTTTGGCTCAAACAGTTATTTGGGACTAACCAATCATCCCAAATTAATTGAAGCTTCTATAAAAGCCTTGAAAGATTATGGAACGGGTGCTTCTGGTTCACGATTACTGAATGGTAATCTTGATCTTTATGAGCATTTGGATCGAAAGCTAGCCGATTTTGTTAATAAAGAATCTGCCATTGTATTTAATACTGGTTTTAGTGTTAATTCAGGAGTAATCCCAGCAATTCTTAGTCGAAATGATTTTTTAATTATGGATGAGGAAAATCATGCATCCATATTTGAAGGTAGTCGACTTACATTTGCGAAAGTGCTTAAGTATAAGCATAATGATATGGAATCCTTGGAGAAAGTATTGCAAAAAACCATACCAAACCAAGTGAAACTAATTGCTATTGATGGTGTTTTTAGTATGGAAGGTGATATTTGTAAATTGGATAAAATTGCAAAACTTGCTGAAAAATATGATGCTTCAATTTTGGTAGATGATGCTCATGGAATTGGTGTAATGGGCGAAGGAGGAAGAGGAACAACAAATCATTTTGGCTTGGATGATAAGGTAGATTTAATTATGGGAACCTTTAGCAAGTCTTTGGCTTCTTTGGGTGGATTTATTGCTGGTGATAAAACAGTCATCGATTTTATAAAACATCAGGCCAGATCATTGATATTTAGTGCTGGGATTACACCAGCTTCTGCCGCAACAGTAATTGCTGCTATTGATGTAATGAAAGAAGAGCCCGAACGCATTGAACAGTTATGGGAGAATACAATTTATGCTCGCAATTTACTTCAGGCCGAAGGATTTGAAATTGGGAATTCTTCAACACCTATTATTCCAATTAAAGTAGGTACTGATACAGCTGCTTTTCAATATTTTGCATTAATGTTAGAAAAAGGTATTTACGTAAATGTTGTTGTTACTCCTGCTGTGAAACCAAATGAAGCTATTCTTCGCTACTCACTGATGGCAACTCATACTAAAGAAATGATACATTATTCAGTTGATTCATTGATTCGTTGTCGAGAATTACTTAAACGTTTATAAAATCTTAAATTATGGCTGAGTTATATTTAAAAGAAGTTAAGACTAAAGCTGAGTTAAAGGAGTTTATAAAATTTCCC
>JAOZUV010000262.1:0-1393 GCA_029938505.1 Bacteroidales bacterium
TGAAACAGACAATAAATTGATGGACGTTTATTTGAAAGTTAATATTATACTTAAAAATGATGCTAAGGTTGATGTACTAGCTGCAAAACTTTTGAAACTTGATGCAAGCAATCTTTCAGCTCTTGAAAAAGTTGGAGAAAACTATTTTTGGAAAGCTGAAAATCGCTATCAAGCAGAAACTAAAGCCTACGATAAAAAGAAAACGAGAACTCAATACGCTAAACTTATTAAAGCTTTGGATATTGTATCGGTTGATTTCAAAATATCCTTAGGCTATTTCACGAAGCTATATGAAATCAAACCTGAAAAGAAATATGCTCGTTTTTTGGGTAATATTTATGCCCGATTAGATGACAAAGTAAAATCAACTTATTATAAAAATCGCGCTAGATAAATCAGATTTGTTTAAGGAGGTTATTAAAAAATTGTTCGTAATTCTCAATGGTTTTATTTATTGAAAAATTATTATGAGCAGTTTTTTTTCCGTTTTCAGACAATTTTTTGCTTAATTCCTTATCTTCAATAAGTTGATTAATATTTTTAGCTAGACCTTTAATATCATTATCTTCAAATAGTAAACCATTTTCGCCATTCTTGATGAGCTCAGGGTTGCTTGGAACATTAGTGGCTATCACGGCTACTCCTAAAAACATTGCTTCAAGTAGTGATTGAGATAAGCCCTCATTTAAAGTGGGAAGTATAAACTGATTAAGTAGTTTGTAATAATTTAAGGCTTTAATCGGTTCAATATTTCCACAATAATGAATTTTATGTGGCGGGCAGTAGGGATCAATTTTACCTTCGATATCTTTTTTCGTTACTCCTAAAAGGAAAACAGTAATAGGCCGTTTAATAAATTTGAGAGCCTGTATAATTTGATGCTGATTTTTCAGTCGAGAAATACAGCCAATAACAATATCATCAGGTTTAATATTGTATTCTTTTTTTAGTGATATAATTTGTTTTTCGTCGATGACATCATATTTCTCAACGGGAGTCCCATTATAAATCACTGTAATGTGATTGGATGGGATGCCTTTTTTAATGAGTGCATCTTTGACTCCACCACTAACAGCAATAATCTGGTCGGTTCCTATTTTATAAAACCACGATTGCGCTCCTCCAACCGACATGGGTACTTGTCTTCGAGTATGTACAAGCTTAACAGGTAATTTGTATATCCAACGTGCAAAAATTGAATTGTAACGATCTTTGCTAGCCTGTGCATTTATTATTTGAATGTCTTCTTTTTTTACAATATCGCGGATTGATCGCATTGTTTTTCTATCCCATTTTCCTGAAAAAGGGAGGTACTCGATTTGCACATTTGCTCCTGCTAATAATTCATTGTATAGGCTTTCTTTTTTACAAGCTAAAATAACTTTATGTCCTT
>JAOZUV010000262.1:1403-4183 GCA_029938505.1 Bacteroidales bacterium
CTAGTCCTCTGCATAAATAGGAAATTGACATTGTGGAGCCTGCAATTGCTCCTTGATAGGTAAGTACTAGTATTCGGAATGGTTTAACAGATTGCAATGTGTAAGTCTTTAGTATTTTTACAAAGGTCGTTGTTTTTTTTTAATTCGATTATTTTAATTGATTAATTCTGTAGTTTTGAAATTGAATTTTAAAATACAAAATGCCTAGTTTAAAACTATCTAAATCAATGAGTGTAAAGTATACATTGTATGCAGGCTATCTTGCAGCAATTATTGTTTTGATGGATTTGACTTCGATCAATATTGCCTTGCCCACAATTAGTAGACACTTTAATTTGGATATGGGACAAGTTAGTTGGCTTATCATGATTTCAATGTTGAGTGCCAGTAGTTTTGCTCTTATTGCTGGAAAAATTATCGAAGTGTGGGGAGCTAAACTCGTTTTATTTATTGGATTCTCCATTTTTATAATTGGAACTCTTTCGTGTTTTTTTACTCGACAATTTGAATTATTATTATTTATTCGTTTTTTTCAAGGGATAGGAGAATCTCTTTTATATGTAGTTGGCACAGCCTTTCTTCGTCATTCGATTGTAAAAAACAAACAGCAATCGTCCTATGGAATTTGGATGGCATGTACGGGAATTGGAATTGCTGTTGGGCCCGTGCTAGGTGGTTTTTTGCTAGCAAATTTCCATTGGTCTTGGGTGTTTTTAATCAATTTTCCTCTGAGTATTATTGGTTTATTGATAATGTTGAAAGTGAACTTGCCTCGTGCAGTAAAAATAAAATCTGTAAAAACAGATTTTATAGGAGCAATTTATAGTTTCTTGTTTTTAGCTGGACTTATTTATGGTTTAAATATGATCAATCGTTTTGGTTTAAAATCACCATATATTTTTGTTTCGATAGCTTTGTCTGTACTGTTTTTAATTTTATTTATTAGAAGAGAGAAAATATTTGGAAATCCAATATTTGATCTTAAACTTTTTATGATTCGAAATTTCAGTTTGACAGCTTTTGGATTCTTTTTATACTTTGTTGTAAATGTGGGTTCTCGATTTTTACGACCATTCTATTTTGAGAACGATCGGATGTTGACTCCCGAAACATCTGGAATGCTTATGATGGTTTCACCATTAATAATGATGATAGTTTCACCTATGGCTAGAAAAATAAGCTTGAAAATTAATCCGAAAAAACTTTGTATAGTTGGGAATATATTCCTCGCAATCTCCATGTTTTTATTTGCTTTTTGGAATTCAGAAACCCCTCTTTGGGTAATCATCTTTGCAATGATACTTTTGGGTATTGGTATGGGATTATATTATCCAACCAGCTCATTTGTAGGTATGAATAGTTTACCAGATGGTCGATCAGGGATGGGATCAGCTGCAATATCAAGCTCTAAAAGTATGGGAAAATTGATTGGTGTTTTAATTTTTGCAAGTTTATTTATGCTATATAATAATCAAATAGCCAACTTTGATGTAACGAATTTTAATGCTGCTTTTCGTTATACTTTTTTCAGTGGAGGTATAATTGCTGTTGTTGCAACTCTTATTTCTTTATTTCTGAGAAAGGCATAAAAAAAGGTTTGATTTCAAACCTTTAATTTTAATAATATTTCGTTTGGCACCCAACCAATTTCTTTACTCGTTTCATTTTTTCCAAATATCCAACCTTGATGTTTTTTCAATCCCAGGATAATTTCACCAGCACCAACGCTTAATTCTTTTGCTGTATAATCAGTAATGACTTTTCCTGTGCTTTCACTCAATTCTTCAATAATATCCTTTGGGATAAATCCTGAAGTCATATTATTTTCACACCAAATCCAATCTTTCCATTCGGGTTTATCTGTTTGTTTTAATATTCTAACAATATCTCCTGCTTTGACTTCCAGATGATAGGGCGCATTACTTTCCCAAGGTCTTATAGTGATATATTTCTTCATTTTGTTGAGCTAAATCAATATTCAAATTTACAAAAAAAAATGAATGAAATGAATTTGATTTTTCAGTAAATGATTGAAATAATATTTTTTTGGATAATATTTCTTGAAAGAATCTTTTAACTTTGGAGTTCAAAAAATTATAATCCTATTCTATGAAAAATAATAATTTAATTCTACTTAGCTTTTTTATGTTGGTAATTACTTTATCTGCCTGTAATGTTGATGTAAATAATTCTGAGAAAAAATCAGTAATGAGTATTACTGATGCTACTCAAAAAAATACGATTGAGGATTTACAAACAAAATTTACTGAACTCAATCAATTGTTAATTGAAAAAGGTATTAAACAAGTTGCTAATTTATGGCGTGAATCGGATGGAACCGAAAAAGAATTTTCAGAATTTTGCATTGAAAATTATGCTGTTAATACTCAGGATCGTGCAAAATTATTTAATCGTTTAGAACGTAATTATGAAATTTTAAATGGTTATTTGTCAAAAATAGAGCTTTTATTGAAAGAGCAAATTGATATGGATTGTGATCCACTAGAGCCTATTGATTATATGTTTGGAACCTATAATCCAAGTTCACATCTTACCGAAGATTTTTATACTAATAAAATTGCCTTCATTACAACATTAAATTTTCCAAATTTTACCTTGGCTGAGAAATCTGCTATGGCTGATAAGTGGACTCGCCAAGAATGGGCTTATGCACGCATGGGTGATAAATACACCTCTCGTGTACCAGCTGTGCTTATTCAAAATTCGAGCAAAGTTTATACCATGGGTGATGCATATATTTCTTCTTATAACATTTACTA
>JAOZUV010000263.1 GCA_029938505.1 Bacteroidales bacterium
CCAAAAGCGCGCGAGCAACTAAGCTAATTCTTTTCTTTAACAGTACTCTCAACAATTATCTTAACAATCATTCCATTCCTCCCCATTCCATAACCCAACTTAGCATCCTTGATAAAAGCCATGCCATGCAATGTATAATTAGAAATAGAATCCCATGTTATTCCACCATCATAAGTAATATCGGTTCCTGTTAAACCAGTAGCTAGATAAATATCATCAAATAAATAACAGCTGCCAGAACGATATTGATCAATCCCTTTGCCAAGCTTCCAGCTTTTACCCCCATCTTTTGTATAGGCTCGACTATTAGGAGGATTTTCATTTTGATACTCCCCTCCTACTGCAATGCCCTCTAGTTCATTTTTAAAGGCCAATGAATAAATTCCTCGCATACCCTCTCCCGAGAAGATTGGGGTTTTAATAACTTTCCAGTATTGACCATTATCCTCAGTATAAAATACACGTGCTTTAGTTCCTCCCATTCCAACCCACGCCTTTGAATTGCCCTGAACAACAATGCTACTTCCGCTCGCCGCAAAACCGCCTTCGATCTCCAATTTCTTAGGAATATTTTCAGGAGGCGTTTGTTGCCAAGTCTCGCCACCATCTTTTGTGGTAATAATCACCATATATCCATCCATAGGATCGCCAAATGCAATTCCATCTTGTTCATTCCAAAATTTCATTCCATCAAGGAAAATAGCAGAGTCTTGATTATTATAACATTCATACCAATTATCACCCCCATCTATCGTTTTATAAATCACTCCCGGAAAACCAGCATTCATAACCAATGCCGTATCGGCATTAAATGCCACAACATCCCTGAAATCCATTTCTTCAGCACCAGCAACCTGACTAACAATCCAATCTCCATTATTATTCACATGAACAACAGTGCCTTTCGTTCCGCTCACCCAAAATATAGTTGAATCGACGACAGAGATTCCTCGAAAACTATTTGACAACCCAATCTTATAATCAACATAGGATAATTTAATGGGGTCACTTTTCTTTTTTGGGCTTGAACATGCGCTTATAAGAATGAGTAGCGCACAAAGAGAGATAAGTCGATTCATGTGGAATTTTTATTTAAAAATACAAAAAAATCACTTTGTCATTTCGCCCGTAGGTAGAAATCTCTTTTAAACTATAGAGATTTCTCTGTCGCTTCGCTCCTTCGAAATGACAAATAAAAAAGGGGAGCCAAAATGAATCGACTCCCCCTTTTCAATATACTTCTCGTTTATTTAAAAACAATTTCTTCAAGATCTTCCCAAGCAATGTATTTATAATTATCTTCATCTTGAAAAACAAGAATACCATAATTTTTATCTGAAACATCTTGTGAATCTCCAAGCACCAATTTATCACCATTCCTAAGTTCTAATTCAGAATAATGATAATTTTTAGGACGAATACGTTTAACTGCCCTAAATGGAATTAAATATTCAATATTATCACTTTCGCCTTGAATAATTTCTATATCTAGTTCTTCATCTAAATCGAAAATAATTTTACCGGAATATGATTTCCCATTAACAGTTGTCACTGTTCCTGATAAAGATTTTGGCTTTACAAAATCGCTATACGAAGGCATCGTATTTTTAGGAATTTCTGTAAATTCAAGACTTTCAAATTCTCTCCACGGAATATCAACACGACCCTCACCTGGTGTATTTACAATAATTCCACGATTATCAGAGTTCACATCATTTGACCCCCAAAGATATATTTCACGACCTCTTTTAGTCACAATATCAACACCTCTACCACCTTTTTCAATAGATACAATATTACGGAAAGGTATAGAAAAATCATCATCACGATTTTCTCCATCTAACTCATCACTTCCTAATCGCTCGTCATGATCCCATTGAATAAATCCGGTAACATCCCCTCTCTGTGTTTTAACTGTTCCATAAATTGGATCTCCAAAACGAGCATCCAAATCCTTAGGAGTATCCATAAATTCAACTTTATCCAAACGATCCCATTTAATCTGCACTTCTCCTAATTCAGCATCCATAACACGTAATCTTGCACCAACATCATTCGATCCATCATCCAATCGCAAAGTCTGTCCATTTTTCAATTCCATCTCAACACGATTTCGGCTTCTAACAGTCAGTGATTTTATATCGCCAAATTGGCAAACAAAAGTGTGGTTAAATTCTCCATCTCTATTCGAAAAATTAAACCAATTACGAGCCCAACGCCCGCCCCATTCATCATTTCTCTTTTCAAGATCGTCAATTTCGTCACGATCTAAATACCGCAAAAATGAATTTTCCTCTTTAGTGGCATTAAAGAAATCAAACCAATAGGCTTCTTCTTTCCCCCAACGAATTTGTCCTTCAAATGACTCACCACTAATAGTATACACTTTTCCGTAGATAAAACCTTCGGTTGTTCGCGATTGAATTTCTCTTGGATATATAACGAGTACTATACATAAAACTAGCAGTGTAGATAAAATTTTTGCTTTCATTATTATAATTTTTTATTGAAAAAATAGATTTCAGTTATTATCTAAGACGCCGTATAAAACTAAATGTTACAATTTACCTAACATATATCTTTCTTGAAGATAGTATCACTTACTCGTATTTAAGTGCATTCACCGGATTCATTTTACCAGCTTTAAGCACATGGAATAATATTGTGAACATTGAAATAATAATCGTAAATAACGTTGCAAGTATAAAAGTAGAAATTTCAATATTGATTCGATATTCAAATTCGTTTAACCATCTACTCATAAAATACCAACTAATCGGAATAGCAATAAAGCTAGACGCCAAAATAATTATGAGATATGTTCGAGTTAAAGAATAAGCCAATTGATGAAGTGAAGCACCCAATACCTTTCTTATTCCAATTTCTTTAGTTCTCTGTACAAGCATAAAGGAAACGATTCCAAATAATCCAAGTGCAGCAATAAATATGGCCAATACAGATAATACACTAATCATGGTAGAAGTCCTGTTTTCATTCCTATACATATTACTTATGGAATCCTTCACGCTTCCAGATTCAATAAAATTTTCAGGAAATAGACTACCCATGTACTGTTCTATATCAGCAAGTACTTCCTTTTTCCTTGATTCCTCAATTTCTACATACATTCCATAAAAATAATTGCTGAGTTCAGCAAAAGCTAGAGGCTCTGTTTTGCTTCTAAGTGAATAAGCATGAAAGTCCTTGACAACACCAATAATAGTTGCTTCTGTACCACCAAAAACTGTTATTTTCTTATTAAGGGCATCAAACGTATCCTTAAACCCAAAAACTTCGCACAGTTGCTCATTTACCACTACTCTTAAAACTGTATCCGTTTCTGCAGTTTCAAAAAGCCATTGACCTGATAATAAATTAAGTTTAAATACATCCAGATAAAAAGGATCAGCTGGCTTTATATTCATATACCGTCTCGATTGAGGGTCATCATCTTCAAGCTTAAAAGAAGTTCTTATATTGGAAGAAGATGAAGGGGCTGCCAAACCAAATCCAAAATTCTTCACACCTGGTTTAGAGCCTAAGAAATCCCTCAATGATCGCAACTTATCCTTTCCATTATCGGGTAATGAAAAATTAAAAACGTTCTCCATTTCAAAACCCAAATCCTTATTATTGACGTAATTCATTTGGTTTTTAATAATGATTGTTCCTGAAATTAAGGCAATTGAAATTGTAAATTGAAATACTAATAATGCATTTCGCAGACTGAACTTATTTTTCTTTGAACCTAATAAATTACCCTTCAAAGCTATAACGGGGACAAATTTTGACATTACAAAAGATGGATACAATGAAGTTATCATATTAACAAAAACAAATAGGAAGAATATAAAAACAAAAAATGATCGACTATCATAAACACTTAGCTCAACATAGTTACCAAGAAATGCATTAATGTATGGCAAAACAACTTCAATTAATATAATTGCAACGATCATTGATAAGAATGAGGTAAATGCAAACTCAGAAATAAATCCTAATCTCAGCTGTGATTTATTTGCACCCAAAACCTTTCTAACTCCAACTTCTTTAGCCCTTTTTAATCCTTGAGCTGTTGTTAGGTTAATGAAGTTAATGCCTGCTATACAAATAATTAACAAGCCGATAAACGCATAAATCCATAAAGCTGTTATTT
>JAOZUV010000264.1 GCA_029938505.1 Bacteroidales bacterium
TCCCAAACAGATGCATACAGACAATGGTTCACCTTTTGGTTCTGTGTCAGCTATTCAACGATTTACACGCTTATCTTATTGGTTTATTGACTTAGGAATATTGCCTGTTTTTTCTGACCCTGCACACCCTGAACAAAACGGAAGACATGAACGAATGCACCGTGATTTAAAAGCGGCTTGTGCCGCCCCTTCGGCTTACGATCTTAAGTCCCAACAAAGAAAACTTAACTCTTTTATTAAAGAGTATAATCATGTTAGACCACATGAGGCTTTGGACATGAAAACACCAGATAAAGTACACAAAAGATCACACAGAACTTTTCCTGAAAGAATACGAAAATATGACTATCCTCCGCACATGAAAGTGATGAATGTTACCATGAACGGATCCATAAGATGGAAGTCTTATTTCTGGGTGTATATGTCCAGGGGATTAGTCGGAAAACAAGTGGCTGCTGAAGAAGTTGGAAATGATGTTTGGAAAGTATTTTATAGAAGCGTATTTTTAGGTTATTTTAATGAAAATGACATAAGAGAAAAAGAAAAATCAACAAGGTTGAGCACAATTTTAGTGTAAAGCATGTGCCTTTAACTTTGTAAACTATCTGCCTTAACGAACAAAGTGTTAAGAAAAACCAAGCCATTATTTGGAGAATTTTTTTGAATCCAATTGTGAGAATTTTTTCATTCTCCATAAATAGTGATCAAAAGCAATGTTTGATAGGTAAACCATTGATACTTTTTTTTGTTCAAGTTTCGCTCTTTTCTTCTTAAGGTTTCCGAAGTTTTTATAAAAACTAAGATGGGCTCTAATTACTGCCCATAAATCTTTATAACCTCCTTGGAATAAAAATTTTGATCCAGCGATAGCGTCTAATAATAATCGTGATAAAAACATCTTCCACAATCGATTTGAAGGAAGATTTTTATACATGAGAAAGAAATTATTCCTGAAATTTAAATAGGTTTTTCGGGATGAGGTTTTTGGGAGAGTTCCTCCACCCACATGATAAACCAAAGCATCAGGACAATACATAATTTTATGACCGTAATTTTTAAATCGCCAACATAAATCTATCTCTTCCATATGTGCAAAAAAGTCATCATCCAATCCATCGTATTTGTGATATAATTCGGCACGAACAAACAAACAAGCCCCCGATGCCCAGAATACTTCAACGGTATCATCATATTGTCCGCTATCTTTTTCCATCGACTGAAAAATTCGTCCGCGGCAGAAAGGATAACCATATTTGTCGATATAGCCACCAGCTCCACCAGCGTACTCAAATTCATCTTTTTGGTGGTAGGCTCTTATTTTTGGTTGGCAAGCAGCAATATTTCCATCGCTCTCCATCAATTTAATGACTGGTTTAATCCAATCTTCTGTAACTTCAATATCAGAATTTAGAAGTACAAAATATTTAGCTTTTATTTGTTTAAGAGCAAGATTATAACCTGTTGCAAAACCTGCATTAAACGAATTCTGAATTATTTTTACTTCTGGAAAATTGGATTTTAGATATTCAATAGAATCATCGCTTGAAGCATTATCAGCAACAATTATTTCTGCATCATTCTTACTATAGTCAACTACTTTTTGCAGGAATTGCTCAAGAAATTTCTTGCCGTTCCAATTTAATATTACTACTGCTACTTCTTTCAAGGTATATCGGATTCTATGTAGAACAAAAATAGACTAATTTTTCAATTGGGATGCTAAGTATTCTACGAATATGATGATATTAGGGACAAAAACAGTCTCCTAAAGGCTTGTGTTTTTGGGCAATAAAAATTTTTAATTTTTTTTATTTTGGAAATTAAAAAATATTGTACTTTTGCAGCGGAGAAATGGCAGAGTGGTCGAATGCGGCGGTCTTGAAAACCGTTGAAGGTCAAACTTCCGGGGGTTCGAATCCCTCTTTCTCCGCCAGAAAGCCCTTAATAATCTGTAATTCAGAATACTAAGGGCTTTTTCTGTACTTTAACGCCAAGGGAACGCCACAATTAAATAATCTATATAGCTGATATTGTGAAAGATATAATTAAGATTTAATACTCTTCTAGACTATGAAGTAACCAAAATCTAGTTATTATTTCTTAAAGAGATTCTTCAATTTTTTTAATAAATAATGCTGAATTTGTTCGTATTGAGTTATAGTTTTGGATAAAAATAATTTCTGTTTGTTTTGGATTTGAAATTTCTCCATTGAGTATCTTAGAATGACGGATAATTTGCTTTAGAATCGAATAAATATTTTTAAACTTTACATATTCCTTTGGGTATTTGGCAATTTGTGGTTGAAGAATATTCCATATCTCAGTTGACAACTCTTCTGTATATGGCGCGTTTTTAGCGGAGTTTACATACCAATCTAAATCTGTTAATTCTTTGTTATAGGAGTCTCTTTTTCTCATCTCTTTAATTTCTTGAATTTTATTTTCTAACCCATCGCTTGTAATATTTTCTCTATACTTTAGTGCATTGTAATTTGAAGATAATTCAGATTTGATTGATAACATTAGATTTTTTTTCTCCTTTTTCTGATTGAATTTTTCAAGCGCAAACGCAAAAATAACTCCTGTGAGTATAGCAGAAAATACTGCAATAAAAAGTGGACCATGCCACCATGGGTTTTCTATAATAACTTTAATCTCTTTCATATGTTAATATTTTATAAAAATTGTTTCTAATATATTTCACCTAAAAGTAAATTTATTAGATTATTGGTATGATCTTATATTAATTTTTTTAATCGATTAATGAGGGATTTAAAATCAGGATTATCGCCATAAATCATATTTGTTTGCATTTCCCTGTAATCCTGACGGTATAAGTCTTCAAATTTAGTAGGTGGTAGAAAATTGAGTGCGTTTAGTTTAATTTTCTTATAGTTTACATTTCTGATTGGTGTAAACTTTTCTCTATGGTTTATTATGTTTTTGAATAGGTTTTTGTCATTCAAAGCTTCCGTTCCATATTGTGTGTGTGCTATTTTGTAAATGTCATATAGGTGTCTGGACATTCTATCTGATCTTATTTTTTCTTTAGATTTTTGAAATTCTTCATGCAATAAGATTAGTTTTTCGAGAAAGGTTTTTTGAGGTTTAACCGTATTGACCTGAAATTCTTTTTCACTGAATTCAGCATCTTGAAAATTTTGATCGATAAAAGAGTTGATTTTTCTGCTTTCAAAAGGCTCTATTAGAGATCTTGCACCTATTTCAATCCGTACGCGGTTGGGTAAATAACTTTCTGTTTCAAAAACTGATGTATAATTAACATGCACAATTTCGGGGTCTTGATCTGATATTTCCTTGTTGGGGATTTCCAGTTCATAGAAGTTATCTTTTATGCCATATTGCTGTAGTTGCTTGACTAAAATATCAGGTAGAATAGTATGAGAGAAATCGTGAGATTTACGTCTTAATTTCCTAATTTGTCCTTTACTTAAATAGCCCCCATATCCAAAGTATTCACGTTTGATGGCTAAATCAATATCTTCAGATAAGCGTTTTATTAAATCATAAGCTTTGCTTAATGACGTACCTCCTTTAAATATTAATTGATCTGCTATTTCGGAGTTAAATAACATCCTAAGTATGAGGGTTACCCAGGCATCTTTTTCGACAGCATAAGCAGGAAGCCCAGTTGTGGCTCCTATTTGATTGAATAAATCAATCTGTTGTTGTTTTGATAGGTCAAGCCAGTTGTTCATCATTTAACTCTTTTATGATTTGAAGAATTATTTTTTGAATCCTCACGGGAGCATATATAATATTTACAAGGATTTTATTCTGTTCGTTACTCGATAGAATTATTTCTTTAAGCTTTGAGCGGATTTGGGTTGTTATGTTTTCTTCTTTTAGCTCTTTAAGCCCTTGAATGATTAAGTTGCTTAAATTATGTTTAACTGCTAAATTTTTAGGACTGGTTTTTTTGAAAATGATTTTTTGTTTGCCGATCTCAATTTTTCGAGCTGAACCATCGGTAAGATAAACCACATTCATAGGTATTTGTGTTGATAAGCCCAATTTGTAAAGTGCATAAGAACCTGTTGGTATAATCCGAGCTTTATCTCGCTTGGCAATGGCTTCTGCAATTTGATCTGTTGAAGGTTTTATTGTGCCTAATAGTTTGTCTGTTT
>JAOZUV010000265.1 GCA_029938505.1 Bacteroidales bacterium
AGGAAGATGAGCAGCTTCACATATCCTAAGGATTTCTTCCTGTATAGTTGCAATATTGCGCCACCCAATTTCGATGGCTAAATCTCCTCGCGCAATCATTACTCCAATGGGATAGCTTTGCATTCCTTTCAGTAAAATTTTAGGAAGATTATCATAAGCCTTTCTGGTTTCAATTTTTAGGATAATTCCTATTTGAACATCAAGTTTTTTCAACTCATTTATGAGTTCTTGCACATCTTCTGGTGTATTAACAAAAGAGAAATTCACAACATCTGCCCATTTCCCAATAAAAGGTAAATCTTCTTTATCCTTAGCAGTAAGGCCGCTGATACTTAAATTACTTTCAGGTAAATTAATTCCTTTATCTTGCCTTATCTTGCCTCCCTTTGACTTAGCATGGGTAATTCTCACTAAAATCTCACTTTCACGGACTTCTTCTATAATAGCTTCAACACTACCATCATCAAACATGATTGCTTCACCTACTTTTATATCTTCAAAAACTTCGGGTAATGAACAAGAAATATGAGGCAATTCAACTAAATTTCCTTGTTCATCAAACTTTGCAGTTTCCCCGGGTATTGGATCCTTATGAAGAATCAATTTTTCGCCAACTTGAAGAATAATAAAATTTTCGACTGCGATAAATTCACCAATTTCAATAACTTTCACATCTTCTTTTTTTTCTTTTACCAAAGAAAAAGGGGTTCCTGAAGTAATATAAGCATGGTCAAAACAATGTGCCCAACGTCCTTTACCCTCACGATTTATAACATCAATATTTACTTTCTTCCCTCGGGTGTCTGTAAATTTAATTTTATCTCCTTTCTTCGACAAATCAAGCCATTCTTTTTCAATAGGAATAATAGCATCAGCTATGTCTCTGGGTGGTTCAATAGTAGGCGGAGCTAACCAAATAAGTGCAGGCTTTTTAACCTTCCCCAATTTATCGTACTTAGGTTTAATATGAATCACTTCAGGGCCGAGTTTCATTGCACCAGTACGAAGTTTTGAACCTCCCAGATCCATCATAATTTTACATTGCTTGTGATTGATAATAGTACTTTCGTGTATATTATCAATCATTTTTTTCCATATTTCAGGATCATCATGAGCACAATTAATCCGTGCACTATTCATCCCATTAATTATTAAATTCCTTATCAGAGACTTATCATCAGCAGCTGTATTTGGCATGGTAACCATAATCCGTGTACGCCGTTTTTTGCTTTTAAACCCAAATAAGGCTTTTGTATTTTCATTTAAAATTTTAGATGATTTCTTGATCGAGATAATGCCTTTTCTTTTTTCATTAACAGGATTACCTCTCAAATAATTTAAGATGGTTTTGATAGCTAACAGACTTCTCATTACGTGTCCTTCGACATTATCGAAAGCAGGTAAGCCCATATTTCTTAATTCTTGCTGGATTTCATCCAACGAAAAGCTCCTAAGAGCCATATAATGAACCAAATTCAATGCACTCTTAGAATAATTGGGATGAACTTTAGAAATTTCTTCACTGTATTCAGTTTCAAGCAATATAGCTGAATCAATGATCGCAGAAATTTTATCACTTAATAAGTTAAGCTTATCTTCATTTAAATTCATGGATACTAATTTCTATTAATACAATGATAGCTTTAGCGGGTCATTAAATAAGTAATTAAAAATGCGATTACTGTAATAATCATGCCAACCATAAACACATTGTATGCAATCTTTATCAATTTGAATTTTTTAGCCAATATTTTACCCAAAGAGTATTGGTTCTTAATCATAGTAGAATAAAGATGATCATCATTTTTGATCATGCTTCTAACAGATTCTAAATAATCATCGTATTCCATATTAATAAAGTTCCCGAAGAAGGTTAAATCTACTTTATTCTGTTTAAGATCGGCTTTGGTATAATCCCCCCATTTTACATTGGGTCGTGTCGATAAAATAGCGAGTACAATAGTTACTAAACAGATAATCAGAAAAATGATTACCGGCATAATGTTATTTGATACACTTCTCAAATTACCAACAAGCATCGTTATGATAATCGAAATAATAATTGCATTCACCGAAATTAAAATATTTGATTTATTATCGGCAATAGAATTAAGATTGATTTGATTACGAGCAGTTAATCGGAACAAAGTCTCCACCCCTCTCGAATAACATGAATCTTTATTAGCAGTTTTCTCTTTATTTGGAGAAACCTCTTTATTATTACGCTTTAATTCACGTCGCTTTAATCGATAAAATAATCGTTGGGAAGCAATTTCTTTTTTGGGTTGTAAAACCTTTTTTCCATAATCAGTAAAATAGGTATGCGAGGTAAAAAAACGAATAGAATCCAAATCAAAAATGGCACGATTATAAAACCCTATAGTCTGGATCTTAGTTTCCTCATACATCATTTCAAATTGCTCATAACAATTATCGGATGCAACATACATTATATCAGCATCGCATAAAATCTCAGCAATTTTATCTTTCGGGCTTTGAGGCATTTTAGTTGCTAAAATAACTTCAGCGATTTGATTAATGCTTTGTTGATCAATATTATACTGCATTAGAAACGCTGAAGTAATCTTAATTCCTTCTTCAACATGATGATCGTAAGAATTAACATATCCAACATCATGAAACAATGCACTAATCTTAAGAATATTCATTTCTTCATCAGAAAGCTTTGAATTTTCGCCAATTATTTCAGCATACTTTTTAACATTCAGTGCATGATAAAAATTATGGTAGAAATAATTTTTATCTAATTTTTCAGTAAATAAATCAGAAATATATTTTTCCGATTCAATAAGTATTTGATCGCTAATTTTTGTCATAATAAGTTAAAAATTATACCACTAAAGTAATAAAAAGATTCTGTAGCTTTCCGATTATTATTACTTTTGGTAGTAGCAGAGATTATATAAATAGTTTCGCTTTACTAAAATATGTTGTTATTAACATAAAATCAATACTAATAAAAACCACTTCTATGTTGTCAAAAATAAAGAAGGCAGTTCATTTAACTCTACTAATACTACTTATTTCTTTTAGCAAATTAATTGCTCAAGACAGTACTATTAAACAACCAATGCCATTATTCCAATCTGAAGAAATATTAAATTTAAGAATAGAAGCTGATTTCAGTAAAGTATTTTTAAATACCGATGACTCAGCTTATTTTCCTGCCTTGATTTCGATTATTGACAAAAATGGGAAAAATAAAAATCATGAACTAAAAATCAGAACACGTGGTAATTCACGCCGTAACCAAGATATTTGCAAGTTTACACCTCTGCGATTAAGATTTCCAAAAAAAGGGACTAAAAACACAGCATTCGAAAAACAAAGATCTATAAAACTTGTAACACACTGTAGAAGTGAAAAAACCTCTGAGCAAAATATTATTATTGAATATTTGATTTATAAAGCCTATAATATTTTAACCGATAGTTCTTTTAAAGTAAGGGCGGCAAATATAAATTATGTTTACACCAATCAAAAAAAAGATTCCATTCAAAAATTTGCCTTTTTTATCGAACGAGATAAACAGTTGGTAAATCGTTTAGGAGGAATAGAAATTGAATCTGAAAGAATTCATCCTATGCGAATGAATGTGTTTCAATCTTGTTTGATGGATATGTTTCAATACATGATAGGAAACACAGATTATTCGTCCTATACTCTTCATAACATAATATTATTAAGCGACGGATCACGTAGATTACCCCCAACTCCCATCCCCTATGATTTTGACTGGTGCGGATTGGTTTCACCCTATTACGCCGTAGTAAACCCTATGTTTAAAACCAAAAGTGTTTCCGAACGAATTTACCGAGGCTTCAAAAAAGAACCAGAAATTGTTAATCGTACCATTGAGATATTTAACAATAAAAAGGATGAAATTTTTCAATTATTTGAAAAATCAGAATTATTACAGAAGAAAGAGCTAAAACGAGTATTAAGATATCTCAATGAATTTTACCGAATCATAAATAATGAGCGAAAGGTGAAAAATGAGTTTATTGATAATGCGAGAGTACCACATAAATAAGGGGAAGAACGATGAAATTTAAATTTGTGAAAATATGGATTATAGTTCTATTTATTTTTTGTATTGAT
>JAOZUV010000266.1 GCA_029938505.1 Bacteroidales bacterium
AGAGAAACTGCATCTCTTGATAAATATCTGCAAGATATTAGCAAAGAAGAATTGATTACTGCAGATGAAGAGGTAAAACTAGCGCAAAGAATAAAAGCTGGAGATCAAATTGCTCTTGAAAAATTAACAAAAGCAAATTTAAGATTTGTAGTTTCTGTTGCTAAGCAATATCAAAATCAGGGCTTAAGCTTACCTGATTTAATAAATGAAGGAAATTTAGGTTTGATTAAAGCCGCACAACGTTTTGATGAAACTCGTGGATTTAAATTTATATCATATGCTGTTTGGTGGATTAGACAATCAATACTACAAGCTCTTGCAGAGCAATCTCGAATTGTACGTTTGCCCCTAAATCAGGTTGGTTCCTTAAATAAAATTAAGAAAATAACTTCTCGTCTTGAACAGGTGCTAGAGCGTAAGCCCTCACCTGATGAAATTGCAGAATCTTTGGAGGTACCCGAACATAAAATTCAAGCAGCATTAAAAATTTCGACAAGATATGTATCTGTGGATGCTCCTTTGACTCAGGATGAAGATTTGAAATTCTTGGATGTATTCGTGACGGATGATAATATGCCTACCGATTCAGGTTTACTAAAAGAATCTTTGGGGAAAGAAATTCAACGATCATTGGCTACTTTATCTGAAAAAGAGCGAGATGTGATTAATATGTATTATGGTATTGGAACTAATCATGAATATACTTTAGAGGAGATTGGTGCTGAATTTGATTTGACTCGTGAGAGGGTTCGTCAAATAAAGGAAAAAGCGATTCGTCGTCTCAAGCATAATTCGCGAAGCAGACTACTAAAAGTTTACCTCGGAGAATAAGTTAAATATAGATACTTATTAACATAGGATTACTAAAAAAAATATTTTTTTAGTAATCCTATTTTTTTTAAATTTGGGTTATAATTATTAATATTAAAATGAGCTTCTAATTTCTTAGTATTTAGTTAATTAAACTCTTGCACCATGAATGTACCCTCTGATAAAAATTATCAATATGAAGAATCCCTAAACCAATGGCTGTGTGATGAAAAACTTGCAAATGAGTTAATCGTTATTTTAGGTAAACTTTTTTATGACAAATCTGTTGAGTTGATCATGCATAGAAGTCAGTTGCTTGATCGTGCAGCGAGTGCTATTCTTTACAAGCATTCCTATGCTGAGCGGATTGTTGACAAAGAATTAAGAATTCAGGATTCATTAATGTTAGCTAATGCGATTTTAAAAGCAGATATTTTAAATGCGCGTATTGATATTGGTCGCTTAAATTTTGAGTGGACAGAGGATGGCGAAAAATATAATTCTGTTGATGATTTTGTTGCCGACAAGCTCAGAAATTTGATTGGTAAAAAACCAACGTTCGATAAGCCTGTAGATGTAGTTTTATTTGGTTTTGGTCGTATTGGTCGATTAGTCGCTCGTGAGTTAATTATCCAAGGAAATGGTAATCAGCTGAGAGTTCGTGCTATAGTAGCACGAAATAATTCAGGAGAGGCCTTTAAGAAAAGAGCTTCATTATTCCGTCATGATTCAGTACATGGTCCATTCAGAGGAGTTGCTGTTGAAAATCATAATGAAAATTCATTGACAGTAAATGGGCATAAAATCTTGATGCTTGAAGCAAGCAGTCCTGAAGATCTTGATTATACCCAATACGGTATAAATGATGCTTTGCTTATTGATAATACTGGTATTTATAGAGACGAAGAAGCATTGGGCCGACATTTAAAAGCAAATGGAATAGCAAAAGTATTGCTAACTGCACCAGCTAAAGGAAATATTCCAAATATAGTATATGGTGCAAATCACTTAGATCATAATGCTGATGATTACAATATATGGTCAGCCGCTTCATGTACAACAAATGCAGCTATCCCTGGTCTAATGGTTATTGAAAATAATTTTGGAATTGAAAAAGGTCATCTCGAAACTATTCATGCTTATACTAATGATCAAAATTTACTTGATAATTTTCATAAAAAACATCGCCGCGGACGTTCTGCTGCACTCAATATGGTAATTACTGATACTGGTGCTGCAAAAGCTGCTGTAAAAGTTATTCCAAGCCTAGAGGGTAAATTAACTGGAAATGCTGTAAGGATTCCAACCCCTAATGTTTCATTAGTAATTTTATCCTTAAATATTAAAAAACAAACCAGTGTTGAGGAAGTAAACGATGTGTTTTTGAAGGCTTCATTAGGTGGTAGTTTAGTTGAACAAATACGTTATTCAAATGCTTATGAGGCTGTTTCCTCTGATTTTGTTGGCGATTCAGCAGCTTGTATTTACGATAGCCCTGCGACCAAAGTTTCTGCTGATGGGAAAAATATTATTATTTATTTATGGTATGATAATGAATTTGGTTATACCAATCAGGTGATGCGTTTGGCAAAACATATTGCCAAAGTGAAAAGTTATAGATACTATTAACATTTTATATTAGAAAATTACGAGACATATCTCAGGATTGCCTCGTAATTTTTTTAATTTTGCATACAAATTAAACCCTTAGGGGTGTTTTTTGTTTATAGGAAAACCTAATATCATGTCTCAAACCAAATATATTTTCGTTACTGGTGGTGTAACCTCTTCTCTGGGAAAAGGAATTATTTCATCTTCGCTTGCAAAATTATTACAAGCCAGAGGTTTTAAAGCGACCATACAGAAGCTAGATCCTTATATAAATATTGATCCTGGTACACTTAATCCCTACGAACATGGCGAATGTTATGTTACAGAAGATGGAGCTGAAACTGATTTAGATTTAGGGCATTATGAGCGTTTCTCAAATGTTCCAACCTCGCAAGCAAATAATGTTACAACAGGACGAATTTATCAAGCTGTTATTGATAAAGAACGAAGAGGTGATTATTTGGGTTCTACAGTACAGGTTATTCCACATATTACAGATGAGATAAAAAGGAGTGTTAAAATTTTGGGTGAGTCTGGGAAATACGATTTTGTTATTACCGAGATTGGTGGTACAGTTGGCGATATTGAATCACTTCCATATATCGAAACAGTTCGACAAATGCGTTGGGAGTTGGGAGAGAGTTGTGCTGTTATTCATTTGACGCTTATTCCTTATTTAGCAGCTGCTGGCGAATTAAAAACGAAACCTACACAACACTCTGTTAAAGCTTTGCTAGAGCAAGGTGTTCAGCCTGATATTATTGTTTGTCGAACGGATAGATCCTTAAATGAGGGAATTAGAAGAAAGATTGCTCTATTCTGTAATGTTTCACCAAGTTCGGTGATTGAATCGATTGATGCTGAAAGTATTTATGATGTTCCTATATTAATGATGCAAGAGGGATTGGATGTTGAAGTACTGAATAAAACAAATAGCCCTGTTGGATCTGAGCCTAAATTAAAAGTATGGAAAGAATTTCTTTTTAAACTAAAAAATCCTTCAGATGAAGTAAATATCGGTCTTGTTGGAAAATATGTGGAATTGAAAGATGCTTATAAATCAATCAATGAAGCTTTTGTTCATGCGGGTACGCAAAATAGTTGTAAAGTAAATGTAGTTTTAATTCATTCAGAGGGAGTTACTGATAAAAATGTTGTTGATAAAATGAAAGGCTTGCAAGGGCTACTTGTTGCGCCAGGATTTGGAAACAGAGGGATAGAAGGTAAAATTATTGCCATTCGGTATGTACGTGAAAACAAAATTCCTTTCTTAGGTATTTGTTTAGGAATGCAATGTGCGGTGACTGAGTTTGGTCGAAATGTGTTGGGGCTTAAAGATGCTCATTCTACTGAAATGAACGAAAAAACTAAATACCCTGTGATTGATATCATGGAAGAACAAAAGAAGATTAGTAATTTGGGTGGAACCATGCGATTGGGAGCTTATCAATGTAAGCTTGAAAAAGATTCTCGGATTTTCGATATTTATGATGGAGAAGAAGAAATATATGAACGCCATCGCCACCGTTATGAGTTTAATAATGCCTATTTAGAAGACTATAAAAATGCTGGTTTAATCCCAGTTGGTGTAAATACAAAAAATAATTTGGTTGAAATTGTTGAATTGAAAGATCATCCATGGTTTTTTGGAGTTCAATTTCATCCAGAATA
>JAOZUV010000267.1 GCA_029938505.1 Bacteroidales bacterium
CAAACATTGGAAATAGGTTTTTGTTTATACGATCCAAAGGGACTGTGGAAGCCTGATGGAATGGAACTAAATAAAAAGGAAGTTGAAACAGATGATGAACTCATTCAATTGCCAAGTGGTAGTTTTACCAAAACTGAGCTTCAGGCTATTTTAAATTCTTTACCAATTGATATGACTTTCGTCGATAAAAATGAGAAAGTGAAATATTTTTCTCAAGCGGAAGAACGCATATTTGATAGAAACAGAGCAATCCTGAATAGAGATGTTAAGCTTTGTCATCCACCATCAAGTGTGGGTATTGTTGAAGAAATTCTTCATGATTTTAGCTCTGGAAAAGAAGTAAAAGCACCATTCTGGATTCAAATGGGAGGACAATTTATCCACATTGAGTACATTGCTTTGAAGGACGAAAAAGGTAATTTCCTTGGCACTCTCGAAGTTTCTCAAAATTTAACGGAGAAGAGAAAGTTGGAGGGAGATCAACGATTGTTAAGTTATTCTAAAAAAGACTAAAATGAGTGAACATAAACTCATGATAACACCAAAAACGAAAGTTGGGGAATTATTAGATGTTTATCCTCAACTTGAGGATATATTGATTGAGATGGTTCCGACCTTTAAAAAATTAAAGAATCCGGTTCTTCGTCGGACGATTGCCAGAGTAACAAGTTTACAACAGGCGGCTGTTGTTGGTGGTATCGGATTAGATAAAATTATAAATACATTACGTAAAGAAATAAGACAAGATATGGATCATTCACACCCTACAAATATTGAAAACACACCTCAACCAAATTGGTTTGATGCTACAAAAATAGAAACAACATTAGATGCCCGCTCTACGATTGCCTCAGGAGGACATCCATTAGAACCCGTATTTAGCGGTTTACAGGAAATGAAGGAAGGTGGTATTTTTGAATTAATTACTCCTTTTGTTCCAGCACCTTTATTGGATAAGGTTAAAGAAAAAGGATATATGGTTTGGACAAAACAAGAAGGCGACGCCTTTAAAAATTATTTTGTTAAAGCCTAAATTTTTCGGAACTTCCGCATTATTTGAATATGAAGAAAAACCGATTCCTGAAATTTTTTAAATGGTTGCATCGTTGGCCTGCATTAGTTGTGTCAATTTTTCTCATTTTTTGGGCGTTTTCAGGTGTCGTTCTTAATCATCGATATACTTTTTCCTCAATTGATGTTAATCGGCAAATCCTCGCTAAAGAGTATCGTTATAAGAACTGGAACAATGCTTCACTAAAAGGAAGTTGTGATATTGGAGCAGATAGTGTGTTGGTATACGGGAATATGGGTGTTTGGCTCACTAATGCTGGGTATTCTGACTTTCGTGATTTCAATAATGGCTTCCCAAATGGCATCGATCATCGTAAAGTTTATAAAGTTTTTAAAACGGGATCAGGTACTGTACTGGCTGGTACATTATTTGGTTTGTACAAATATAATTCTGAGCAAAATCAATGGGTCAAAATTCGTTTACCCGATGATGAAGAACGAATTGTTGGACTGACTCAAAAAAAGAATAATGTATATGTAATGAGCCGCTCCTTTCTGTTCTCAGCTGATGATGTTGATGATTTAACGTTCTCTCTACTCTCAGTTCCAGCACACGAAGGCTATGATAATAAGATTGGATTATTCAAAACCCTTTGGGTGATTCATTCAGGCGAAATCTATGGTCAGATTGGTAAACTCATCGTTGATTTTGTAGCTGCTCTCTTTATTTTCTTGACGATTACTGGCTTGATTTATTATTTCGTTCCTGGCATAATCAAGCGAAGGAAGAAAAGTTCTAAGGATAATTCGAGCGTAAAGAAGATTAATAAGTTTTCTATTAAGTGGCATAATAAATTGGGAATTTATTTAGTCCCTATTCTTCTATTAACCACCTTTACGGGAATGTTTTTGCGTCCACCCTTATTAATTGCTATTGCTAATTCTAAAGTAAAAAAAATACCTTACACTACTTTGTCCAATCCTAATCCCTGGAATGATCGTTTTCGAGATATTTTATATGATGAAGAATTGGATCGTTTTTTAATCGGTACAGTAGAAGGAATTTATTTTTCAGAGGATGATTTCAAATCTGAATTAAAAAAACCATCAATCCAACCTCCCATCTCAGTTATGGGAATTAATGTATTGGAAAAGAAAGGCAGGGGTGAATATTTAATAGGTTCATTTTATGGGTTATATCGCTGGATGCCTGATTATAATTATGTTGAAGATTATATTAATAAAACCACCAACATTTATATTGATAGGGCAGGGCCTCCTTTGGGGAGATTCCTATCGGCTGGATATTTAGTACTGGAGGGTGAAAGAGAATTTCATATTGATTATAATTTTGGCGCGTTCCCAATAGGGCATCAAAACAAATTTGCCGCAATGCCGATGAAAATCATAAAAAATAGCCCAATGTCTTTGTGGAATTTTGCTTTAGAAGTTCATACTGCCCGCTTTTTTAAATTCTTATTAGGAGATTTTTACATACTTACTGTACCTTTATTGGGCTTGCTTATTTTAACTATTCTGTTTACAGGTCTTGTTATTTGGGTTAAGCTATTTATTCGTAGGAAGTAAGACCATAATCTGGATTAATTTTAAATTACAATTTACTGATATATATTATATAAATAATGACTCAAAATATTGGGAATTCATTATTTTTGATATAAGAAATTAGGTAATTAATTACTGTAATTATATTTAATAAAATTAGTCCAAACAATGCGAAGACTTTTTAGATTTTTAACACCTCCTAAAGCTTGGCAATTACCAGCTTTTATCATTAGTGGTGCATTTATTGGCTTGATGGCCTACGCATTTTATATGTCAAATGCATCTTCTTATTTATCCGATGATCCAAAAACATGTGTGAATTGCCATATCATGGCTCCTGAATATGATACCTGGCAACATAGCTCTCATCGTGAGCATGCCAATTGTAATGATTGTCACGTACCTCATAATAATGTTTTAAATAAATATTTCTTCAAAGCTAAAGATGGCTTGCGTCATGCAGCAATGTTTACAGCCAGATTAGAGCCGCAAACAATATTTATTAAGGAGGCGGGGCAAGAAGTGGTTCAGAATAACTGTATTCGTTGCCATGTAAAGTTAATTGCTGATGCTAAATTGCTTGTTCAAACAGATGAGTTTTACGGCCATTTTCAAGATAGGAAATGTTGGGAATGTCACAGAGAGGTTCCACATGGTAGGGTGAACAGTTTGTCGAGTACCCCAAATGCAAGAGTTCCAGTACCAAGTACTCCAGTTCCAAATTGGTTAAAGTCATTTACAGAAAATAAATAGCACATATAATTGAAAATATAAAAACATGAAAACAAGAAATCAATCAAAAAGAAAATCCTGGGTAAATTGGTTATTTTTTATTGTAACTATAGGACTTGTATTTGTATTAGGGTTACTAGCTTCTTCAATTACAGAGAGAAGAGCAGAAGCTGTTTTTGCCTATAAACCAAAAGTGGAAATCAACCAATTTGAACCTCGCCAGGAAGTATGGGCTGCAAATTATCCCTTGGAGGCCGAATCTTATTCTGAAACAGCTGACACTAGCTTGAATACATTGTTTAATGGCAATGCTATGATTGATATGCTAGAAGTTGATCCACGATTGGTTGTTTTATGGGCCGGTTACGGTTTTGCTAAAGATTATAATCAAGGTCGTGGGCATTTTTATGCTGTTGAGGATTTAAGAAATACATTACGTACAGGTGGACCAAAAGGACCCAATGATGGACCAATGCCTGCTACTTGTTGGACATGTAAAAGCCCTGATGTACCTCGTTTGATGAATGAAAAAGGAGTGACAGAATTCTATTCAGGAAAATGGGCTAGTAAAGGCGAAGAAATTGTAAATTCTATTGGTTGTACCGATTGTCACGATTCAGAAACCATGGATCTTAAAATTAGCCGTCCAGCATTAATCGAAGGCTTTGCAGCTATGGGTAAAGATATCACTAAAGCTACTCATCAAGAGATGCGTTCATTGGTTTGTGCACAATGCCATGTGGAGTATTATTTTAATAAGT
>JAOZUV010000268.1 GCA_029938505.1 Bacteroidales bacterium
CGATATTGATGCGACCCAAATTTTTGGAGATAATAAAGCCGATCATAAAATTTTAAACTCTGCTTTAGCTCTTGCAATTGAATTTCCTGTTAAAAAGGTAGTATTGGTAACCAAGGATATCAATTTACGTCTCAAGGCAAAATCTCTAGATATTCAAGCGGAAGATTATGAAACTGGGAAAATTAAAGATATGGATTCCTTGTATTCAGGGAAGACCGTTATTGAGAATGTTGATCGTGAAGTGATTGATAAAGTGTATGGTAAAGGCTCTTGCACTCTTGAGGATATAGGTTTAAAGGAGTCTATTCCAAATCATTTTTATATTTTAAAACACAATCGGACTTCTGCTTTAGCTTTTTATAATCCTAAAACAGATTTAATTGAAAGAGTAGAAAAAAAACCAGCTTATAAAATTACTCCTCGTAATGCTGAACAGGTTTTTGCTTTACACGCCATTTTTAATCCGGAAGTAAAATTGGTTACCCTTCAGGGTGTTGCAGGAACAGGGAAAACACTGATTGCTTTGGCTGGGGCTATGGATCAACGAAGGGAGTTCAAACAGATTTATTTGGCTCGTCCAATTGTTCCGCTAAGTAATAAAGATATTGGTTATTTACCTGGTGATATTAAAGATAAAATTAATCCGTATATGGAACCGCTTTGGGATAATTTAAAATTTATTCAGAACCAATACCATGAAGCGGATAAAGAATTTAAAGCTATTACGAATGCCCTTGAGTCTGAAAAATTAGTAATCACTCCACTGGCTTATATCCGTGGTAGGAGCATTTCAAATGTCTGCTTTATTGTGGATGAAGCTCAAAACTTAACGCCTCACGAAGTCAAAACGATTATTACGCGTGCCGGAGAAAATACCAAGATTATTTTCACAGGAGATGTTTTCCAGATTGATACTCCATATCTGGATGCTCAAAGTAATGGTTTGTCTTATTTGATTGATAAAATCAAGCATCACGAGATTTATGCCCATGTGAAATTGGAAAAAGGTGAACGTTCGGAATTGGCAAATTTGGCAAATGATTTATTATAATTTATTCTTCAAAAATTACTGTTGTTACTGTTTGCCCAACTATTTTCAAACTCAATTTATCAATTGAATTCAGATCATCTTTAGTGGTATGCCAATGTTCAAAAAAGCCTGAGGATGTTCGATCGTTATAATGAATAATATCAATAGTTGGGATTCCTAAAAATTGATTAATATACACATGGTCATCTAAAATACCTCCAGTTTGAGTTTCCACAAAATAATCTTGATAGCCAATTCTTTTAGCAGTAGCCCAAACTTTATTTAAAATATCGGGAGCATATTGCATTGAGGTGCTTTCTTTTGAAAAATAAGGATTGCTAGCACCGACCATATCTAGTAAAATCCCATAACGAGCTCTGTAATTTGGAATGTGAGTATTTCTAGCCCAATACTGAGAGCCGAGAGCCCAAGAATCATTGGAACCATATTCACCAGAATCTTCCACATCAAAAAAAAGAATATCAATACCTACATTCGTATTTTGGATACTTAAAAGTCGGGCAATTTCAAGTAAAACGCCAACACCACTGGCTCCATCATTTGCCCCATCAATAGGCGTGCTATGTTTTGATTCATCGGGATCTTTATCGGCAAATGGACGAGAGTCCCAGTGAGCGCATAATAAAACCCGATTTCTTTTTTCGGCTTGAAAAGACGCAATAAAATTTGTTCCATTGACAATTGTTTTATTTGCCAATCGAGTTTTAAAATCTTGTCGGTAAACGTTTGGAGTAAACCTTTTTAACAATTGTTCAAGGTAATTACCACATAATTTATGTGCTTTACTTTCAGGAACACGTGGCCCAAAAGATAATTGCTTTTCAATAAACTGATAAGCTGAATCGGCATTGAAATCGGGAATATTTATTTTTTCAGATTTAGCAATCACTTTGCTTTCAACCTTGCTTTTCTTTGGTGCATTATTACACGATAGTAAATTCAAAAATATCAAGATGATACTAATTATTAATAGTTGTTTTCTCATTATTTGATTAGTTCAGAAGGTTGTCCAAAGGTATTCTCAAAAACAAATTTATTCATTGCTTTTCGTTCTCTTTTTGCTAATTCGGCTTTTTGCATTTGTGGGTTTAAAATCGCAGGATCACCTAAATAACCAATAGCAAAAGCAGATAAAGCTTCATGATCTTCGGGGATATTAAAAAGTTCAGCGGCCTTTTTATGATCAAAACCTATCATCTGATGAACATATAAATTTTCCTCCATGGCTTGGAAGGTGAGATGAGCAACTGATTGACCAACATCATATTTAAAGGCAGTATTTTCTTTTTCTCTTGAAATTCTTTGTCCTACGCTAATCACTAAAACGGGAGCTGATTTAGTCCACATTTGGTTAAATTCAACTAAACACTCAAATATATTTTTGTAGGTTTCGTCATTATTTTGTCCAAGTATAAATTGCCAAGGCTGAGCATTGAATGCTGAGGGTGCCCATTTTGCAGCTTCGAAAAGTCTTTGTAATTTTTCTTTTTCTATTTCTTGATTTGCGAAAGCACGAGGACTCCAACGTTTTTTTAAATTAGGGTGAATAGTATATGTAGTTTTTGCTTCTTTCATTATAGAATTATTAAAATGTTAAAGTAAAAGTAGTTCCAATATTTGGTTTAGATTTTACAGAAACGCTTCCTTTATGAAGGCTCATAATTTGACGTGATAAACTCAAACCGATACCTGATCCTGTCTTTTTGGATGTAAAGAAAGGCATAAAAATTTTATCTAAAATATCAGGTTTAATTCCACTTCCATTATCACTGACTTCGATAGTAACTCTACTATTTTCATTATGAGTGGCCACTATAACTATTTCTGGATCTTCTTTTTCTTCTACTGCGTGAATTGCATTTAGCAGAAGGTTTATTAGTACTTGATCCATTAAGTCTGGGTCAGCTGTGATTTTAATATTTTCTGGAAAAATACGACTTGTACAATTGATGTTGAGTTTTTCCATTTTAGGTTTCATCAATTCTTCAGCACGACTAAACAAATCTGAAATCTCAAAATAACGAAAGTTAGGTTTTGGAATTCGAGTTAGGTTACGATAAATCTCAACAAAGTTTAGCAATCCTTGACTGCGACTTTGGATGGTTCGTAAGCCACTATCAATCCCCTCCAGATCGTCTTGATCTAAATCTTTTAATTGAAGCTTACCTTCTATATTTACTAGTAACATCTCTTGAACTGTGGAAGCTAAAGATGAAATTGGGGTGATTGAATTCATTATTTCGTGGGTTAAAACTCGAATAAGTTTTTGCCAGGATTCAATTTCTTTTTCTTCTAATTCTGCATGAATATCTTGAAGCGAAATTAAAACATATTCTTCTCCACGCATGCGGAATTCAGTTGCATAAATCATTAACTGTACCAACTCATCTTCTATGAATAATTTAACCAGTGTTTTATCACCAGCTTTCAATTTCATAAATATTTCGGGTAAATCATCCTTAATTGTATGGAGATCATTTATATTTCGAAGGTTGTTAATGCGAAGTAATTTTTTTAAGGAATTATTAATAATGTCAACCTTACCATCTTTTGTATAGGCCACAATTCCAATGCTTACATGTTGAACAACCGTTTGAAGATAATTGAAATGCTCTTCTTTTTCGGCTCTGTTCTTTTTAAATTCGTTAATAACTTGATTGAATTCGGCACTTAACCCCTCAAAACTTTTCCCCATTCCTTTATCAGAAAAAGAACTTGCAAAATCGGAATGACGAATGCTTTGCAAAAACTGACTAAGTTTTCGGTTCATTCGTTCCACAAATAGTATTAAGCTAATGATTTGAGCTAAAATAAGACATCCTAAAATGATAGCACTCACTATATATTTCGATTCATTTATTAAAAAAATGAATAGAAAAATGGAGATACTTAGTAATAGTATCCGAAGTACAACCAAAAAACGAAATTGTTTATAAACCATATTTTTCGATTCTACGATACAATGAAGCACGGGTTAATCCAAGCTCTTTTGCAGCCTT
>JAOZUV010000269.1:0-378 GCA_029938505.1 Bacteroidales bacterium
AACAGGTCTGATGAAATGTACGAAGGGAGAGATTTATAATCTTTTTTCAGTCCGTCCACAATCGGATGGTTGTACAATAAATCGCCCCAGTTTTTGTTTTGTGGGTCATTCAGGGTTTTTTCAATAGCATTTTGCAGAAATTTCCCCCGTCTTTTTAACCATTTATTTAAGGCTTCAAGCACACCTGAAATGGCTGTACTAATAACAAAATAAACAAGTGCAAGAGAAATTACGACTTCGATGATAACAAGATGGTTCATAGCAAATTTTTTAAATTTAAATAGTTTGTCAAATAATAATTAAGAGTCCGGTTTAAAACCCCATTTCACGCAAAGACCGGAAAGTTTTTACGCAAAGGCCGCATAATGAATACATTTA
>JAOZUV010000269.1:388-4048 GCA_029938505.1 Bacteroidales bacterium
AAGTGCTTTGCGTACTTTGCGATTCGTCTGCATATTTTGCGTGAACCATTTTTATCTCTTTTTATACTGGACTCAACTAACTTATTACAAATATTGATTAATAATAATTTCGTTTTAAAACTATAAAGATATACAAAAAAGTTTTAATTAAGCTATGAGGTTTTAAAAACTTATATAAAAACTTTTTCATGTTAGTATTGTTTAGGCTGTAAGGTTTGGTAAAATATACCGACTAAAGTATAAATTTGTAATTTTGCATACTATACTAACAATACTATCTTTATGGATAAATTTTCGTGGTTAAACAATACTGACCCAAAACTAATTGAAGAACTTTATCAAAATTATAAAACCAATCCCGAATCGGTGGAAGAAAGCTGGAGGAAATTCTTTGAAGGATTTGAATTTGCCCGAACCGACTATTCAAAATCTACAGGCAATAATGAACTTTATCCCTCTGAATTTAAAGTAATCAATTTAATAAACGGTTATCGCCAGCGAGGCCATCTTTTTACCAAAACAAATCCCGTAAGGACCAGAAGAAAGTATTCTCCCACATTGGATATTGAAAATTTCGGGCTTGCAAAAGAGGACCTCGAAAAAGAATTTCAGGCAGGAAATGAAATTGGTATTGGTAAAACTAAACTTAAAAATATAATTTCTCACCTTGAAACAACTTATTGCGGATCGGTTGGGGTGGAGTTTTTATACATACGCAAACCCGAAGTTTTTTCCTGGCTAAAAGAAAAAATGGAAGGCTCAAAAAATTCTTATGACTTTTCGCCAGAGGAAAAAAAATACATTTTCAGAAATCTTAGCAGGGCTGTACTTTTTGAAAAATTCATTCATAAAAAATTTCCCGGTCAAAAACGATTTTCGTTAGAAGGTGCCGAAACCGCCATCCCGGCACTTGATGCTATTATTGAGAAAGGGGCTTTGTTGGGAGCTAAGGAATTTATTATCGGTATGTCGCACAGGGGCAGGCTGAACGTACTTGCTAACATATTAAAAAAGCCTTTTCATAATATTTTTAGTGAATTTGAAGGCAAAGAGTATGAAGACGAATCTTTGTTGGGCGATGTAAAATACCATCTGGGATTTGTATCGAAAAGAACAACTACAACAGGACATGAAGTAAAACTGACACTTTCTCCCAATCCATCGCACTTAGAAGCTGTTGACCCCATCGTACAAGGAATTGCCAGGGCGAAAACCGATAAAGAATATGACCATGATTATAATAAGGTTTGTCCGATTCTTATTCATGGCGATGCTTCAGTTGCTGCACAGGGAATTGTTTATGAGGTATTACAAATGTCTGGCTTATCAGGTTATAAAACAGGCGGAACTATCCATCTGGTTATCAATAATCAGGTTGGATTTACTACCAATTATCTCGATGCCCGCACCAGTACATATTGCACTGATGTGGCAAAAACAGTACTTGCTCCCGTTTTCCATGTAAACGGTGATGATGTGGAAGCACTTGCTTATACCATTCAATTGGCAATGGAATACCGGGAGAAATTCAACAATGATGTTTTTATTGATTTGCTGTGCTATAGAAAATACGGGCATAACGAAGGGGATGAACCCCGCTTTACTCAGCCGATACTTTATAAATTGATTGAAAAACATCCTGACCCCATGCAGATTTACAAAGAAAAACTTGTAAAGCAGGGAATAATAGATGATAAAGAAACTAAGAAGGTAACCACCAAAATAAACGAAGCTTTTGAAAAGAATTTTGCCGAAGCAAAACAAACGGAAAAGGTTAATATCACATTTATTCAGGAAAAGTGGAAAGATATTAGAAAAGCTCAGCCTGAAGATTTTGATTTTTCACCCGATACGGGGGTTTCAAAAAGAAAACTTCTTTCGATTGGAAAAAAAATTACAGAGGTGCCAAAAGATGTAAACCTTTTCCGTAAAATTGTGAGGTTGCAGGAAAACCGGCGGGATATGATTGAAAAAACAGGTATGCTCGACTGGGCTATGGGTGAGTTGCTTGCTCATGCTACTTTGCTTGAAGAAGGAATAGCAATCAGGTTAAGCGGGCAGGATTCTGCGAGGGGTACATTTTCGCACCGTCATTCTGTTTTAAAAGTTGAGGATTCTGAAGAAGAATATGTGCCATTAAATAATATCAGTGAAAAACAAGCTCGTTTTGAGGTTTTTAATTCTTTGCTTTCAGAATATGGTGTACTTGGTTTTGAATATGGATATTCCTGCTTAACTCCAAGCAGCCTTACTATCTGGGAAGCACAGTTTGGTGATTTTAATAATGGTGCTCAAACCATCTTCGACCAGTTTCTTAGCAGTGCTGAAGATAAATGGAATGTAATGAACGACCTTGTTATTTATTTGCCACACGGTTATGAAGGCCAGGGACCGGAGCACTCAAGCGCTCGTATGGAACGATTTTTAACCCTCAGTGCTGAAAACAATATGCAGGTGGTTCAGTGTAGTACACCAGCCAATTTCTTCCATGTGCTAAGAAGACAGTTTTACCGGCCTTTCAGAAAACCATTGATTCTTTTTACTCCTAAAAGTTTACTCAGACATGCTCGATGTGTTTCATCGCTCGTTGATTTAACAAAAGGAGGATTCAGAGAAGTTATAGATGATAATTCGGCAAATCCGAAAAAAATAAACAAAGTTGTCTTTTGTACCGGTAAGATTTATTACGACCTGATAGAGGAAAAAGAAAAACTTAAAAATGAAACCATTGCTGTTATCAGGATTGAGCAATTGTATCCATTACCAAAAAAACAATTAAAAGGAATTACTGATAAATATAATATAACCGAGACATGGCTTTGGGTTCAGGAAGAACCATATAATATGGGAGCATGGCCTTTTATTCATACTGAATTTAATGATATTCCTATAAAAGTTATTGCACGGCCGGCCAGTGGTAGTCCGGCAACAGGATCGAGCAAATTTCATTTTATACGACAAAGAAAGATCATTGAAAAAACATTTATGGAATGTATTTGCCCAAACCTGGAATATGAATGTAATATGGTATGTATCGGTAACCGATGGAAATCATTTGAAGAAGAACTGAAAAAGCTGAACGTTGAAATGATAGATAGTAAATCAATAACAGGAGAGAAACAATTAAAATAAAATTATGATTATAGAAATTAAAGTTCCCAGCCCCGGAGAATCAATAACACAAGTACAAATTGCATCCTGGCTTGTGGGCGATGGCGATTTTGTGGAAAAAGACCAGGAAGTAGTTGAGATAGATTCGGACAAAGCCACCCTTAGTGTTTCTGCTGAGGAAGATGGCCAGATCAAATTAATTGCCGAAGAAGGCGATACAATAGATGTGGGTTCAGTAATTTGTTCGATTGATACTTCTGTAAAAGGAGAATCAAAGAAAAAAGTGAAAGATAATGCTGCTGAAAAAGTAATAGATGTTGTAGAAGAAAAAGAGGTTGACAGCAAAAAGAAAGTTGCTTCGGAAAAGGGAAAAGTGCAAACTGATCTTAACATTTCCCCTCTTGCAAAAAAGCTGATGCAGGAAAACAATGTCTCCGAAACTGATTTTATAAATTTTATGAAAAGCTACAGAGTTGGGAAAAAAGATGTTGAATATTATTTATCTGAAAAAGACAAAGTGCGGCCTGCAACTGCAACTACATCTGTCTT
>JAOZUV010000270.1:0-428 GCA_029938505.1 Bacteroidales bacterium
TGATACCTGAAAAAGGAGCAACTTTAGGACTTGTCCACTTACCATCAATTTTTTTTACGTAGAAAATTTTATGTAGCGATTCACGACTTAATGGTAATTCAACTCTCGACCAATAAATTTCCTTTCCATCTGGTGAAATGGTGGGTGAGCTATGTTCAAAATGTGCGGTAGAAACAATGCCCGGGGCAAAAAGTATTGGTTTATCTTCTGGTGGAATTTGTCCCAGATAATCAATTTTACTGTTGCGTTTCAGTTTACATTGGTTAAATCCGGCAAGCATAACTGTCACTATTGTCACTATTAAAAGTGTTCTTTTCATGATTTTTATCTTCTATATTTATTATGAATAGGATTACTACTGTTTCTAATATTACTTGATCCTTTGTGTTATAAATTCTCTTCCTTCTTTATAGATAGTCATTGTATCT
>JAOZUV010000270.1:438-4028 GCA_029938505.1 Bacteroidales bacterium
TCTTTATCTTCTGAGAATACTAATTTCATTGAACCCACAATAAACACATCTTTAGAATCTGGAAATATCTCATAGAAAATCGTATCTGCGGCAAATCTCATCATTAAATGATTTCCGCGAAGTTCAAAATCAAAGAGCTCTGATTTCCTTTCGAAAGTTCCAACATACTTCTCTAAAACTTCTATACTAAGTTTTATTTTAGGGCTAGGTACAGTATCACTTGTTTTTTCAGCTAATTGCTTCTCAGAAGAGCTACTATTCCATATAAAACCATTAATAATGTCTTTATCATCTTTAGTAAATTCCAAAGAGATTCCAGTACCTTTTATGAAAAAATTGTTTTCTGAGGAGGCATGTATTTCTCTAACAAGACCTGTTAATGTTTTTTGATAATATAGTTGATCACTTATTAATTTGATATATCTAAATGTAGTATCGTCGTATTGATATACACCTACATATTGCTTAAGAATCTCAGGAGCAATTTTTACTATTTCAGGATCTTGATTTATTGGTTTACCAAGTACAATTGATGCAATTTTTTCAGGTACGTCCAGAGAGAATTTATAGGAGCAATTAGACAATATGACTACAAATACATCTTCTTCAGGAAAATACATTTCCCAGGTAATAAATCCTGCAATATGACCTCCATGCCATATATTTGGACTCCCTAACATATCTTCAATAAACCAACCATATCCATAAGCTATCTTTTCTCCATTATTTAAGGTGTAGTTTGTGTATGCCTTTTGTAATGACCTATTACTTATTAACTTATTGTCCTTCAGAGCCTGGTTCCATTTGTTCAAATCTTCAGCAGTTGACATTAATGCTCCAGTAGCGTATGCTATTGACATACTCCACAAATTGGACTTTTCAACTTTGTCATCTTCTTTCTGATAACCCGTAACTCGATTTTTAATTTTTTTGTCTTTGTTGCCGTAATATGAATTAGACATTTTAAGAGCTTGGAATATATTTTCTTCTATAAAATTCTGATATGTTTGTCCAGATAATTTTTCAATTATACATCCTAATAATATATACCCAGAATTACAATATTGATGTCTTTCTCCTGGCTTAAAATTTATTGGTTTATTCTTGAATATATTAATCAAATCATTTACTTCATAATCATTATATTTTATGGAATTCCAGTCCTCCATATCGGTAATATCTTTTATTCCAGATGTGTGAGTAAGTAAGTGATGGATTGTGATTTTATTGCCATTAGCAGGAAAATCTTCAATATATTTTGTGATATCATCATCAAGGCTTAGCTTTCCTTGCTCCATAAGCATTAAAATAGATACCGCTGTAAATTGCTTTGTTACTGAACCTATCTGAAAAACCATATCAGTTTTCATTGGAATGTCAAGTTCGGTGTCGGCCATTCCAAATGCTTCTTTATAAATGGTCTTCCCTTTTTTTGAGATCAAAACTACTGCTCCAGGTGATTCATCATCATACACTTCAGTTAACAGTTCATTTACTTGTTTTTTAATTTTCTGTCCATAGCAATTTCCTATTGTTAATACAAAAACTAATAAAATTGTAACTATTTCGAATACTTTTTTCATACTTTGCCTTTCTTATTTTTATTATAATCTTTTACTTAATATGTATGTGCTGATTTTTGTGAAAAAGCAGTGTAATTATGCAGAATAGCGCTAGGATTATTGTTGTTAATTTTTGTAAAAATCTATAAATATGCATTTCAAAAGTATTTAAAGGTTCGTTTATTTCATTTCAGCCAGCTTCAAATCATCAATAATAATTTTACATCAAGCTAATAAATACCTATTCCGTTTTCAAAATAGCAGTTTTTCCTGTATATAATTTTTCAAATTCCAAAGCATCAGCTTTTGAACCTAACACGCTTCCATAATGGATTGGTATAACCACTTTTGGATCTATTTCCAAAGCAGCCATAACAGCTTCATTGGAACTCATCATATAGTCTCCACATACAGGCAAAAATGCAACATCAGCTTTAATTTGTTTCATTTCTGGTATAAAATCAGAATCCCCTGGGTGATAATAGCTAATTTTATCCATAGTAACAATATAGCCAACATATCCTTTGTTTCTGGCATGGTTATCTATATTTAAGTTATAAGAAGGAACCACCTGTATTTGAACACCCTTAACCTCAATAACATCTCCAACTTGAACAGTTTTTTTATTATAATCAATTGATTGCATAACACATTCAGGACCCACTATAATTGTATTTTCATTTGCTATCATATCAATATCATTGATAGAAAAATGATCATAATGGTCGTGAGTTATAAAAATAATATCTGCAATATCCTTTTGCTTAATATTGTATGGATCAAAATATATTTTTTTAGACCCAATAACTTTGATACACGCATTATCAATCCATGTAATATTCTTAATTAATACTTCTATTTCTTGATTTGTTGCGTTGCTTATATCTATTTGACAACTTGCAGATATAGTGAATGCAAATAGAATGAATAGTGTAATTTTGAATTTCATTGTTTTCATATTTGGTTATATTAATTCTTTTCAACAGTATTTGTGTATCCATTAGAGTAAATTCCTTTTATTGCAGATGGTATATTATCTTCGCTAACTATCTCCACTCGAAAGAAATCTAAACCCTCTAACAAAAAATAGATATTTGATATTGGAATCATTTCATATTCATTTCCTGAAGGCAATCTGAAATAAATCTTTTGATTTTGTACAAAGATCGTGCTTCTCCCATAATCTCCTTCATAGGTTTGTAGAATATCATTACTAATAATTACAGTATTGTTTTTAGCAGTTAGTCCGTCCAAAATCCACTCATATTCATTTTTGAAATTTTCGTCTACTGCTAGGGAGTCCAGTTTTTTTAATGCTATTTCATAGGCTGTATTTTTGGCCTCACTATTTTTACATAGTACATCTGGTTGAACACCAACATTATTAAAATTAGTATTCGTAACCGAGCTAATGCATTTCTCATTAGGGATTAACATCATAAAATTCTCATTTACATAAAACATATCTGAAGGGGAAGCACCACCTTTAGTAACTTCACCAACTACTATAGCCTTGTCATTATTTTGCATGCTATAAGCAAACCATTCTCCTGCTGAAAACGTTCTATTAGAGGTTAGTATATAAACATCAACACTATCCATTATTTTACCATTTGGATATGGGTAGGTCCAAAATTGCTCATTTGTATTTGCAAATCTTTCATATGTAGTATTTATATGTATTGGATACTTAAAAAAGTATGACATGAGATATTGAACCATTTCTAAATAGCCACCTCTATTATCACATAAATCAATAATGATAGCATCAGAGTTTGAAAGCATTGACAAAGCTCCTGAAGCCACGTTTCCAACATCACTAGGGTAAGGGAATCTATCCAGTTTAAGATAGCCTACATTTCCCTCTAAAATTTTCACCTCATTAAAGCCAAAGTTAATATGTTTATCATTAAGTAGTTGATTTAGGGTTTCATCATCTCCCGTTTCTTTTGATCGTGCAATAGCTTTAGGATCGTACATGAAATGAAAATGCTTATCATTGCATACATCCAACATATCGGATTGTAA
>JAOZUV010000271.1 GCA_029938505.1 Bacteroidales bacterium
CCCTCGGAGATTGGAAGCATTTTGTCAAAATTATTGCCTGCGGGTTCAATCAGTGGAGCGCCTAAACAAATGACTGTTGATATTATTCGAGATTCTGAAAATTATAAACGGGGCTATTATACGGGGGTATTTGGAGTTTTTGATGGCGTAAATCTGGAGAGTGCCGTGATGATTCGTTATATTGAGAAACAAGGAAACGACTTAGTTTTTAAAAGTGGAGGTGGAATTACGGCCATGAGTAAAGTTAAAGAAGAATATCAAGAACTTTGTGATAAAGTATATGTACCCATTACTGGAAAGTATTAAAATAATAAATGGTTTTGCCTTTCATTTATCCTTGCATCAGCAACGAATGAATAGGGCTTGCCTGGCTATGTTTGGAACCGAATGTGGTTTCGAATTGTTTGAATGTATGGAAAAAATGACGGTTCCTGATACGGGTCTTTATAAATGGCGCCTGCATTATAGCGATGGAGAATTTAAGTCCGAAACTCAGTTATATATTCCTAAAAAAATTACATCCTTAAAATTAATTTTTGATGATGAGATAACGTATGCTCATAAATTTTCGGATCGAAGCCATTTGGATGCTTTGTTAAAATTAAAAGGCAGTGCCGATGAAATTATCATTGTGAAGAATGGCTTCATCACGGATGCTTCTTATGCCAATCTTATTTTTTGGGATGGAGAGTATTGGACTACTCCCACTACTCCATTATTAAAGGGTATTCAACGCGAAAAATTATTAAAGGGTGGCATTATTCATGAAAAAGAAATAAAGCCTTCTGACTTATCATCTTATAAAAAAGTGGCTCTGATAAATGCCATGCTCGATTTTAAGGATAAGATTGAAGTACCGATTGAGGATGTTATTAATTGAAAAAAATTTATTGGTCACTGAGCGACCTGTAGTGAGCGAAGCCGAACTAAGCCGAAGTGACTGAGGTATCAAAGTGCGTTTCGACTTCGCTCAACGTCCTTTTATTTCGTTATTACAACGAGATCATCATCTTGTTGATTTGTGATTAATAGCTGATCATTATACCATACGGTAGTTATGTATGTTAAATTACTACCTCTTGCAATATCGCATTTGATGGTATCTGTATCATTTTCGTTTAGCTCCAAAAAAGTGATGGATTGATTGTTTTCATCTAAATGATAATTTATTACAACAGTCAGGACATTTTTTTGTAAAGAATCTGAATAACGTACATTTAAATTGGAATGATTCTCCATCCGATTAACATATTCTCTAACCTTTACGTTATTAATTAAATAGTAAAGATTAATTTCACTGCTGTTTATGGAATTTTCAATATTTGTATCCAGTAAATCTTCACCATCGGCATTAACAAAACTTAGATGAATGTCCATATCAATATCTACCTGAGGTTTATCGTTACACGCCATAAATACCGATATTAAAAAAATAATAATTAATATTTTTTTCATAAAATTGATTTTAAGGTTGAATATTTACAATTGCTTCCAAGTCATAGTCAAAATCATTGTCAATTATACCTGAAGTTGCACCAGATCCGCTGCATTCATAATCCATATTTACTGCATCTCCGATATCAGCCATTAATTGAGCTACATCATTTGCACCGGGATCATTGAAGTCGAATTGAATATATGTGTTTTGCATATCATCCCAATTATAAGTTGATGGATATTCATGGAAACGCATTATTTGTGCCATGGCTGTTGCAACACATCCTGTATTAGCGTGACCACAAGGTAAACCAGGACACATTAAGTCAAGCTCCGAATATTCAGCAGGACAAAGGGTATTATATACACATCTTTGACCCCAATAAGTTTGTAAAAGGGGATTCATTGTATAAGTTTCTACAATATCTCCACAAGGGTCTACTTCAGGATCTACTTCAGGGGGGTCTTCGTCACCAATAGGCAATATTTGTGTATATGTTGTAACCCATAGATTTTTAATTTTTTCATCTTGCTTAACCTTGTTTTTTCTTAAATAATTAATCTGCCTTATCTTAAGATTTAACCAATGAGATATTCCTGCAGGTATTGTTACATCAAAATTAAATTCAGTATTTTCACTAAATGCTTGTATAGGCGATAATCGATCGTCTCCTGATATAATTATACAAGATTTTTGTCCGTCATTATCATAATTTAAAATATGTAATGCAGGAAGACCGTTTTCATCATAATATGTTTTTTTATTCTTTAGCTTTTTCTTTTTAAGATTTGTTGTTTTAAGATTATTATTAAGAGTAAGAAATGATGCTGGGGCAATAACTTGGGCATGCTCAATATTGATTTGGTGATCTTTTATGGTAGTAAAAGAATTGGTGATATCATCCTTAGTTGTGGATTCATTAATTGCTGTATTCTTGTCACATGATATAGCGAATATTAATGGTAATAATAATAGTAATAAATATTTTTTAAGCTTTTTCATTCTGAACTGTTTTTCGTATTGATATTAATTAATAAGATTTTTTTTGAACGGCAGGTATCTTAACAAACTTCTGATATGTTTAATAATCTAATATGAAACAATACTTAATCCTTTATAAAGACCTACATTATTAAAAATTTCAATTAATTAGATATCCCAGTATACTATATATGCTATTTCCATTTTTAGTAGTTAATGAAATAGTCAAATCGTATATGTTTCTTCATACCATATTTAAAGAAATGTCCGCAAAAAAATGTTAGAAATATTAAAATCAATTCCAAAAAGGAAAATCTTTTAACCCAAATAAGAAAGCCCTAGTTCAAATATATTAAACTGATTGCTATGAGTATAGCCTCTGGATATAGGGTGGCACCCCTTAATTATAAAGCGTTATTTTGAGCAGTATCGCTTCAATAAACTGTAGGATGCACTAAGACCAAGTTCTCCCGCTCTGCTGAGATCATTACAGCCCAGTTCATTTTCTTTTAAATATAGTAAAAGCAATCCGCGGTTATAATAGGCTTCGGGGAAATCGGGTTTTAATTTAATGACTTCTGAGAAATCATCGATGGCTCGATGAAAATTCCCATTAATGGTTTTTACATAGCCTCGGTTATAATATGCAAACGCAAATCTTGTATCCAATTTTATGGCTTTATTATAATCATTAATCACTTTCTCGAGTGAGTGCTCTTGAATGCTGATTTCCTGTTTGCTTTGCTTGCTTGTTCCAATCGAGATTTGATTTTTTCGGCTGTTTATTGACTCTAAAAAATCAATCAAATTATGTCGAACTCTAGCGCGACTATAATAAGCTAATGTATAATTTGGGTTTTCTTTCAAACATAAATTAAAATCGATGAACGCTTGGTTATAATCCTCGATGCTGGCGTATGCAAGGGCTCGTTTATAATATATTTCTGCTTTATTATCGGAGCTTTCTAAGTCTTGATTGAGCCTTTCGATTTGTATGTTAGCCGAATCTAAGGAAGTGCTAAATAATGCATTTGTGAAACAGACTATTGGAGCTACAAATCCCCCTTGACTAAAGGCATCATAAAAACGATTATTACTATGTTGTCGTGGATCGAGAACCACTTGATACACTGGAAGAGCTTCAATATTACGAATTTGGTTTTGAATTAATGTGATGCTTTGGCTATCATCGAACGAGCCACTTAAAGTTACGATGCTATGCAGATATTCGGCCATTTCCTTGGTTTTTGGAATTTCATCAACTCCATTACCAGCCATTAATTCTTCTACCTTTTTATAGTCATCAAAAGCACCTTCTTCATTTTTTAATTCACCTCTTATTTTTGATCGTTCTCTGTAGGCACTGGTATATATGGGGTAAAGTTCAATTGTTTTCGTAAAATCTTTTTCAGCATTTTTAAATTGTTTAAGCTCGGTATAAATTAATCCTCTATAAAAATGACTCATAATATGCTTGGGATTCAATTGTATGACAGCACTAAAATCCAGCAGAGCCTTTTGTAAATCTTTTTTATTCTGATAAATTATGGCTCGATTAAAATAAGCATAAGAGTTATAGGGCGATAATAGCGTGACTTTATTTAAAT
>JAOZUV010000272.1:0-3278 GCA_029938505.1 Bacteroidales bacterium
AGGAGTTAGCTATTAATGTAATGTCTTTAATTAAAAAGAATGAAATGTTATCAGGTATTTCTGATCAGCTAATTCTACTAAAAAGCAAAGCAGTAAAAGACGAAACAAAAAAAACCTTACAAGTAATTGCCCGAAAGCTTAAGAAAAATTCCGAATCAGAAATTTGGGAAGAATTTGAACTCAGGTTTAAACAAGTTCATGGCGAGTTTTATTCAAAATTATTAGAAAAATTTCCAGATCTCTCACAAGGAGAACAAAGGCTTTGTGCTTTTCTTCGTTTAAATATGTCAACAAAAGAAATATCAGATCTTACTGGGCAAAGTATAAGTGCACTTGAAATGGCTAGGTTTAGATTACGAAAAAAACTAGGAATTTCAAGCACTGATGTAAACCTTGTTAAATTCCTATCGCAGGTATAGGAGTAGAAATGAATAATACGCTGTTAAACGCCCAACTTTGACTTTTTGAATAGATTTACAGAACGCACTATTAATAGCCCCACTTATATCACCTTCTTTAAAACTATTCTAAAAATAGTACCTTTCCCAATTGTTGAGGTTTTAACAAACAGTTTTCCTTTATGATAATCCCGAATTATTCTTCGAGAAAGAGAGAGCCCTAATCCCCAGCCACGTTTTTTACTTGTATAGCCAGGATTAAAAATTGCTTTTTGTTCAGATGCAGAAATTCCTTTCCCTGTGTCCTCAATATCAATAATTACATTTTTAGAATCCTCGTGTAATGCTATAGTAACTGTACCAATACCACTCATGGCGTCAATTGCATTTTTACAAACATTTTCCACAACCCAACTAAACAGAGCCGGATTTACCGGAATCAAAAGTTCTTTGTCCTTATCAAAGTTTAAAATATAATTAACCTTTTTTGATGTTCGCGGTCTTAAGTATGAAATACTATCATACAGAGTTTTAATAATATTATTTTTCTCCAGAGTTGGTGTAGAACCAATTTTTGAAAATCGCTCAGTAATCATTTCCAGTCGTAAAACATCCTTTTCTATTTCATTAGTTGCTTGATTAATATTACCATCATCTATTTTAAGAAGTTCGAGCCAGGCCATTATTGACGACAAAGGTGTACCAATTTGATGTGCTGTTTCGCGTGCCATACCTGCCCATACTCTGTTTTGCTCTGATCGGCGAGCAAAGCTAAAAAGAAGATATGCAAAAGCTGCGAAAACAGCAATTATAAGTATTTGAGCTAATGGGAAAAATTTTACAATGGTTAATAGCTCTGAATCCTGATAATAAATATATGACGACCCCTTATCGCCTAAATTCACCTTTATTGGTTGATTTTCGTCTGCCATTTCATCTAACTTACGCTCAACAAAATCGGGGTTAGTCATTTTAATGTCATTTAAATTACCAAACATTAAAACATTAGTATGTGTACTATCAGTTATTATTACTGGTACACTTGATGAATTTAAAGCTACTTCCGACATAAAAGATGTAACATAATTACTTAGCACATCTCTTAATTCCGTAAAAAACTGTGAATCTTTGTAATAAAGATATTGTTTACGATTTAAGTACTGTACCACAATAGGTTTATATGTGGTAAACTCCCTTTTTATTGAACCAGTTAACTCACTTATTGTATCTTGATTATGATCAAGATTTTTTGAGTCGATTACTCTACCTCTACTATCAGTAAGTATTATAGGGATGGTAGTATTATTTCTAATTATCTCAAGGTAAAAATCATACTGCGATTGCTTATCGTCTAATAATTGTTTGTAAACATTTGCTAATAATTCAACACGTTTTCGTTCTTGTTCCTGTAACTGACCAAAAAATGATTCAGTATAACGTACCAATCGAGCTTTGCGCTGAACAGCATCTGCCCATAAACGGACATTTTTTCTCTCTTCGGCTGCAAATTTTCTTACAATTAAGTTTGTGTAAAACAATGACACTCCAATTATTGCCAAACCAAGAATTGAGAGTACAATTTTCCAACGTCTTTTTTTTGTATAAATGTCCACCTACAAATTAATTAATTTAAAAACAAAAGTATAACTATAATTGATATAAAATTATTATATTTGGAATCGTGTTCATAGCATAAAAAAACCAACCCATATGTCAACTGAATTATTCTCAAATATTGAATTATTAGACAAAAAGAATCGAGAGCAAACACCTAAATATGACTTTCATTATTATCGCTTTACTCAGGAAAAAGTTGATACATTTGAAAAAGCCTATGGAATATTGCTACCAGTATCGTACAAAGAATTTCTAAAGAAGTACAATGGAGGTATGATTACTAGGAGGAAATGGACATCTTATATAGATATGACCGAATATGAAATTGAACATCCAACCCGAGATAGTTTTATGCTGTTTGGTTATGACGACGTTGTAGATAATTTTACAAGTTTAAAGAGTGATAACTGGATGATGCCTGCGGGATTCTATGGAAATTACCCAATAATACCAATTTGCAAAATACCAGAATTAAAAGGGGAATATCTATTTGTTTTTTCAGAAAAAGAAATTATTGGCGAATCACCAGTTTTTGCATTTTTAGGTGAATCTGATAATGAATCATGCTTTCAAGTTGCTAATTCTTTTAATGATTTTTTGGGGTTGTTAATAGAGCATGAAGGCTTCCCTCCTATTTTAGACACAAATAGAGAAAAAACCTGCCATGATTTTATGGAGCAAAACAATATCACAACAACAGCTTCTGCGGATGAGACTGACGATCAAATTATTATTAAAAATAGCGCATTAATTGAACTTGACCAAAATAATACTTGGGCATATTGTAATAGAGGTGTTGCATACTGGAATAAAAAGCAAAATGAGTTGGCACTAAACGACTTAAACAAGGCTATTGAACTAGATCCAAATGAGCCATTCTTTTATTTTCATCGAGGAATGCTTATTTCTGATTATGCAAGTCCGCGCAAAGCGTTGATTGATTTTGATATTGCTGTTAAGTTAGACCCAAATTACAAACACTTTTTATGGGCTAGGGCAAATTGTTTTTATATATTGGAAAAGTATGAAAAGGCATTAGACGATTGCAACAAAGTACTCGAAATAGATTCAAAATACATAATGGCATTAAAAACAAGAATCATGGTTTATGTGGCTCTTGGCGATGGCAAAAAAGCTGAAGCTGATGTGCTACTATTAGACAGCATAAAAAAAAATTCCACATAAAAACCAATCCACGTGGCAAGAATATTTTCAAATATAAAAAACCTCAAAGAAAAAGAGGAAAATAAAACTCCAAAATAC
>JAOZUV010000272.1:3288-4016 GCA_029938505.1 Bacteroidales bacterium
CTGCTATTGGATAATTGTTAATTGTTAATGGATAGTTCAATAGCATAAGCTCATAATTGTAAATGTAATAGGAAGAATCATTTTTGATTTATTACTAAACAGAGATTAAAATTAGATATAATGACAAGAATATTTTCGAATATAAAAAAACTCAAAGAAAAAGAGGAAAATAATACTCCAAAATACAATTTTAATACTGGTATTGCTAGAGCTAAAATTGAGCTTTTTGAGAAAGCATTTGGTATAATTTTACCCGAATCGTATAAGCAGTTTTTGGAGAAGTTCAATGGAGGAATGATACTAGAAGAGGAAAAATCGTATTATGAAGACATGACCGACTGGGAACCTGATGGTCCAAAATACAGCAGCTATTATTTTTACTCATTGGCTGATCTACAAGCAAAATATATTGAAGTAAAACGAGAAGATTGGTTACTTGACGGGTATATTAAAGGAAACTATCCATATATTCCTATTTGCAGCACTCCAAACAAGGAACTTATTTTTGTTGTATCACAAAAAGGACTCGTAGACGAATCCCCAGTTTTTATTGGTCGTGATGATTCGGATAATTTTGCTTGCACTAAAATTGCCCCTGACTTTAACACATTTCTAGGATACTACATTAATAGTGACGGATTTCCTGCTTTGTTGCCTGATGATGCTGAGCCTGACTGGCAAACTTTTATTGATAAAAACGGCATACTTGATATTGCAAACACAGAAGA
>JAOZUV010000273.1 GCA_029938505.1 Bacteroidales bacterium
ACTAGAAGGAAGTAATCAAAATACAGAAATCAATTATGCTGTGATAGAAAATGCAACATATGGGATTCAAGCTAGAACAACAGATTTAACAAAAACGAATCAATTAATTATAACAAATACCATTATTCGGAATATGACCGAATCAGGTATCACTTCACAAATATTTTCGATACAATCAAATAATACTTTAATTGCTAATTGTGGAGATCGTTTGCTCGACATTCAGTTAGGAGGAAACTTTGATTTCAAACATTGCACCTTTGCTAATTATTGGACACGATCACTTCGACTAAACTCTTCCATACTTTTAAGTAACTCCTATTCTGATGATCAACAAACAATTTATAAGAACTTAAATGCAAGTTTTGGAAATTGCATTATTGATGGCAAAAATAAAGATGAATATGAAATAAACAATCAAGCTGGAGCAGATTTTGATTTCACATTTACTCATTGCTCATTGAAAACTCAAATGGATATTAGTTCATCCATAACATTTACTAATTGTTTTGCTAATTCAAAAAATATATTTGCAGATCCAGAATCTTCAACTTTTTTTTTACACGAAAAAACTATATTAATTGATGCCGGTTTACTATCAATCGGACAAACAATTCCTTTCGATTTACTCGGCAATTCACGACTACCTATTCCTGATATTGGAGCCATTGAATTTTTCAGTGTAGAAGAAAAATAACAAATTAGTCAAATGATAAAATTTGCACACACAAATATCATTGCGCAAGACTGGAAAAAATTAGCTCAATTTTATATTGACGTATTCGACTGCCAACCTATTTATCCTGAACGAGATTTAAAAGGAGATTGGATTGATAAAGCGACAGCTCTTAAAAACACTCACATAAAAGGCATCCACTTACGCTCACCGGGATATGACAATTCGGGTCAAACATTAGAGATTTTTCAATATAACGCAACAGAAAAAACAAAGAAAACAATTAATGCCAGTGGGTTTTCGCATATCGCATTTTCAGTTAATAACTTACCTAATATCCTCCAAAAACTATTGGATAATGGGGGCTCCCAACTAGGTGAAATTGTTGAAAATAAAATAGCTGATACTGGAACAATCATTTTTGTATATACGAAAGATCCTGAAGGCAATATCATCGAAATTCAGCATTGGAAATAGTTATTAACACTTTTATAATTTTGTTAATTACTTCATTCATCTTTATTTTGAAAGCCAACTAATTATTCTTTTTTTTACATATAATTCATTTGCAGTTTTTTTAACAATAACATATAACATAACTACTTAAAAAACTGCTTAATACAAACTATCGAAATGGATGTAATTAGCATAATTGGAAAAACATTAACGCTCATTGGATCATTGGGTCTTTTCCTTTTTGGGATGAAACTTATGAGTGAATCCCTCCAACGTGTTGCAGGTAACAAAATGAGAAGCATTTTAGCTTCTATGACATCCAACAGACTAAAAGGTGTTTTTACAGGTTTCTTAGTTACGACCACCATTCAATCATCATCGGCAACAACTGTAATGATTGTAAGTTTTGTAAATGCTGGTTTATTATCCCTAATCGAAGCTATTGGTGTAATTATGGGGGCAAATATTGGCACAACCGTAACTGCCTGGATAATTTCTGTATTAGGATTTCAGGTTAGCTTGAGCATTTTATCTCTGCCTTTAATTGGTTTAAGTTTCCCCTTATTTTTCTCCAAAAATAGTTTTAAAAAATCATGGGGAGAGTTTATTATTGGTTTTGCCATTTTATTTATTGGTTTGCAATTTTTGAAAGAATCGGTACCAGATATAAGAAGTAATCCGGCCGCATTAGAATTCCTATCTAATTATACCAATATGGGTATGATTTCTGTATTAATATTTGTTTTTATAGGAACTGTATTAACTGTTGCAATTCAATCGTCAAGTGCAACTATGGCATTAACCTTAGTTATGTGCTACAATGGACTCATCCCGTTTGAAATGGCAGCAGCCATGGTATTAGGCGAAAATATTGGAACAACTGTAACCGCAAATATTGCAGCAGCTGTTGCCAATATTTCGGCCAAACGAGCCGCACGAGCCCACTTGATTTTTAATATGATTGGAGTAATCTGGATATTACTCGTTTTTTACCCATTCCTCCGTGGAATAGATTGGATCGTTGAACGTAATCATAGTGTATCAATACTAAATTTAAATTTAACCGCAGGACAGTTTGAGGGCATCAAGCAAGTTTTACCCATCGCTTTAGCAATCTTTCACACTCTTTTTAATGTCATCAATACATTTTTACTCATTGGGTTTGGAAAACTAATCGCAAAATTTGCTACAAAACTAGTCCCATCTAAAGATGAGGAAGATGAAGAATTTCGCCTCAAATTTATTAGCACAGGATTATTAGCAACTCCAGAACTTTCACTCTTACAAGCTAAAAAAGAAATTATTGTTTTTGGAAATCGTCTGGAAAAAATGTTCAATTACATCCCTTTACTCTTGACTGAGGAAAGTCCAAAAAAGCATGATAAATTTCTACGAAAAATTGAAAAACATGAGCAGATAACTGATAATATGGAGGTTGAAATTGCTTCCTATTTAACTAGTTTATCAGAGGGTGAATTAAGCCATAATGCCTCCCTCCGAATTAGAGGTATGCTTAAGATTATTGATGACATGGAAAGTGTTGGTGATGTATGTTATCAATTGTCAAAAACGATAGATATAAAAAATCAGAAAAAAATTCAATTCACTCAAGAGCAAAATGATTGCTTATTCACAATTTTTGATTTGGTTCAAGAATCCATTTTAATTATGAATAAAAACCTTGAGACAGATATCAAAGACTTTAATCCTAAACCAGCTCAGAAGATTGAATTAAAGATAAATAGTTGCCGTAACGATTTACGTCAAAAAAATGTTGATGACCTGAAAGAAAAGAAATATAAATACAAATCAGGATCTTACTATAGTGATATTTTCTCCTTATGTGAAAAAATGGGCGATTATGTAATTAATATTTCTGAATCTTTACTTGAATACCAAGAGGCAAAATAATTATTCTCACAGTTTGGAGAAATTACCAACTGATATTATATTCGTAATACTTTCTTAATCTTAACATTTTCTTAATAGGTTTCGTTTGACCAAATTTTGATTTATTTTTACTTTTGGTATAATATTTAAACCAAATTTTAATGAATACAATTTACATCGCCTTAATAGGCTTACTCTTTCTCCTAGCAATTTCCGATCTTATCGTAGGGGTCAGTAATGATGCCGTAAATTTCTTAAACTCTGCAATTGGGGCGAAAGCAGCCCCATTCAAAGTCATCATGATAATTGCAGCTTTAGGGATATTAGTTGGTGCTACCTTCTCAAGCGGAATGATGGAAGTTGCCCGTAAAGGAATTTTCAATCCTCAAATGTTTTTCTTTTCAGAAATCCTTATCATTTTCCTAGCTGTTATGGTCACCGATGTGATTTTGCTCGACATGTTTAACACCTTTGGACTACCAACTTCAACAACGGTTTCCATTGTATTTGAGTTGTTAGGAGCAGCGGTTGCGATAGCGATATTAAAAGTATCAGCAAACCATATTGATGGAAAAGAAGTGGTTGACTACATCAATTCTGGAAAAGCACTTGCCATTATTTCAGGAATATTATTATCTGTTGTTGTCGCTTTCTCGGTTGGAGCATTTGTACAATATGTTACTCGAATGATTTTTTCATTCAATTATAAAAAAAACCTAAAATATTATGGTGCTATCTGGGGTGGTATTGCCATCACAGCTATAACTTATTTCATCCTGATAAAAGGTGCTAAAGGAGCTTCATTTATGACTGATGATACAAAATTATTTATCAAGGAAAACTCTGTACTAATCATTGGAATAAGTTTTATTGGTTGGACAATTTTATTACAATTATTAAATTTATTATTCAAATTAAATATTTTAAAACTCATTGTCTTAGTTGGCACCTTTGCTCTGGCAATGGCTTTTGCTGGTAACGACCTTGTAAAC